>SUVM01000053.1 GCA_015062015.1 Akkermansiaceae bacterium
GCCAAGCTCCGGTAAGCATCACTCCTGAGAGTAAAGACATCAAACTGGAACCCGGCGACCAGCTGATACGCATCTACAAAGGCACGCTCATTGAGGTAGACGTACTCGATAGCGGCTACAAGTGGAATGGCGAGGTTTACCCCACCCTCACCCACATCAGCTGGAAAGCCACCGGCTACCAAATCGGAGGCAATAACTTCTTCGGGCTTCCTACCAAGCGCCGGGGTGAATAAAACTCCCCTTTCAGCCGGTTAAGCACCGGCTTTTTCTCGGTGTGGCATTATTCTATCCTGACTCCGGCAGCTTGCCAGAATGCCGTAGCGACCTTTTTCAATGCCGGAGCCATGTAGCGTTCTTTTTTGATACGTACTGCAAATTGACCGCAAAACAATAACGCAGTCATTAAGACAAAAGAAAAGCACCCATCTGCCGTCAGGCTGGATGGATGCGATGGGTTGCGCTTTACTCCTCAGCTTCTCTTGCGAAGTGGAAGCACAGCCCGGAGATTTCACCGTAGCGGCGGGTCAGGAACTTGGCCACGCCGAATGGAATGAGGTCTTCGTTAATCTTGACTTCTATCGTCTTGTGCTCACCCGTGCTTTTGACCGTGAAGCTTGCTTCGATGTATACGTTCATGCCTGATGGTATTTGTTCGGGTTCATATTTGGGATAGGCTCGTCCGCAGTATAGGAGACTGTTGATGTCTACCATGTTTACCGGGGGTAATGGCAGACCTGTGTCGAGGGCTCGGATAAGTACGCGATTGTTGCCGTAGTCTTGCAGAACCACATACTTCTGCTCTCCGTTCTCACCCACTTCCAGCCACTCGGGCTTTATGCGGACTATGTCTCCTCTTTCGATTGATGTACTGCTCATGGTTGTAAAAGGTTAATGCCCACCTCCCTTAACGGGAGGCGGGTTCCCAGCCCTCGATTTTGATGTTGGTCACGATGCCGTAATTTTCATACAGGCTGATGATTTCGCGGTCGGCCATCCCCTGTAGGAACTCGTGGTAGCCGTTGTCAGATTCTTCCCCGGCTTCCAACTCCTTGCGGTAGCTGTCGGCGTATGCCTTGTTTTCCTCGTAGGTGTTCAGGGTGTCGGCGATTTCCTCCATCTCGAACTCATCGCAGTCGGCGGGGTTGATGCCGAAGCGCAGATTGCTGGCGCTCGTGTTCATCAAGTAGCAGCCATCCGTATCTTTGTTCACACCCCTGCCACTCAGTACAAGGGAGGTGTTGAGGGCGGTGCTGGTACGGCTGGCCATCAGACAGGGTCGGATTTTTGTTCCACTCAGAACAGTTTCCTCAAATTGCCAGACGCTATCCTGCCCCACCTTTTGCGCTACTGTATTGACGGAAGTGGCAAGATGAACGAAGTTTCCGGAGGCATCCTCCTCAAAAATGCCAAGATAGGAAGCTGCGGTCGTCATGTCGGAGCTGTTGGTAGAGCGACAAGGAATGGTTACGAATTTGAGATTAACACTCGGGGGACAATGAGCCAGACTGAGCTGAGCCCATCGGCAATTGATATCGGTAGTGCCCACAGCGGATGTATGTGTCTCGTACTGTTCCTCATAGAGAGCTTTATGGACGGCTGCATCCACATCAGCCGGGGCTACTTCTCCGGGCTCGCCCTGAACTCCTTGAATCCCCGGTTCGCCCTGTTCACCCTCGGCTCCTCGCTTCACCTTGAAAGAGCCAAGTGGGGAGCCTGTAGATTTGGCCTGCACCAATGCCGGGCTCTTGTCTGTATTGATAAAGATGTCCATACCTGAGAGAGTTTGTCAAAATGAGGGTAGTGCATCAGCATTTTGAATGCTGATGCAAGCGAAAAGTTGAAAAATCATTAAAAATTATTCACTTAAGGAGATGAATGATGTTAAAAAAAGCCTGTTCTGAGAGCGTTGCGTTTCTCTAACGCTTTCATATTTCAATTTTTCTCACAACTACAGCATTCAAAATGCTGTATGATGACTCCTGTCAGCTCGGGGCAGGTCTCTCAGTCTCCCGACGCGCGTGGGAACGGGTATCCCTGCACAAGCCGCTCGAAACTCTTAATAATCAAATCTTACAATCATGAAAAAAACAATTATAGCCCTTATGGCTCTTGCTGGAGTGTCTATGGGTTCGGAGGTAACCTTATTAACTTCTACTCTTAAGGCTGATGTAGATGACATTGCAACTACTTCTAGCTATACAAAGTTGGAGGTTTCTGCCTGGAACCTTTATAATACAGCAAGTAATGAGGAGCTTACTAGCATGACCACAGGCTCGGCCTTTCAAACGAGTCTTCGTCCGGAAATTAATGTCGGCACAGGTAATTCTTGGACTTTGAGGTTTACCATCTCCAACGATACTGATGAGAACTTTTCTCTTTCATCCATTACTTTGAATGCATTTACTTTCAATAGTGGAGGGAATGGGCAATATAATACGACATCAAGAGACTTTATTTTTGCTGTATATGAAGAAGGGGAAACTCGTAATAGCTTGTATGTTGATGAGGAGCCACGCTCTTTGACTGGGCCAGCAACACCAAACTCCACGACTATCAGCGAAGCCCCCCATGAATTGACCTTTGATTTCTCAAAGGAACTTGAGCTTGTTGCTCAATCTTCAGTTACTCTTTCTCTTGTTGTTTCGGATGGCTCTGCAGCTACAGACGATGGCTGTTATATTGGCGCCACTTCGATGTCTATCGCAGGTCAGGTTATTCCCGAGCCCACCACGGCCACACTTTCCCTGCTTGCTCTCGCAGGTCTGGCTGCCCGCCGCCGTCGGGCTTCTCGTTGATACGCCCGGACAGGCCACAAATAAGATAATTTTCGGCAAATGTAAATTCAAGCCGTTGTCCTGTAACAGGGGCAACGGCTTTTACTGCGCTTGGCGGCAAAGTGGTATCAAGAAGAAGGGAGAGGTATCAGCTTTCGATGTAGCCAATGTAGGGGAGGTTGCGGTATTTGCCGTTAAAGTCTAACCCGTAGCCAACCAGAAAGAGGTTTTGGCATTGCAGCGCGCAGAAATCCACGGTGTAATCTACCTTGCAGCAGCCGATTTTTCGGATAGCGACGGCGGCTGCCACTTTGGCGGCACCTTGTGCATGCAAGGCATCGCATACGGATTTGAGGGTAAGGCCTGTATCCAACACATCGTCTATTACCAACACATGCTTACCTGCACAATCCGGCAAGGCGTTGTGCCACTTGAGTTTACCCGTGCTTTCGGTACCTCGGTAACTGGAGAGGCGTATGGTTTGCAGCTCGAAGTTAGGCGGCAGGTTGCGGAGCAAATCTGCCGCGAACCAGATGGCACCGTTGAGCAGGCAAAGAACCATGACGGGCTGCTGCGAACCAAAGTACTGCAGCACTTGCTTTGCTATGGTTTGCACGGCACGGCGTATTTGCGCTTCTGTATACAAAACCTTAATATTCATGTGAGCGGATCATTTTACAGCCCCAAAAACACACGCTGCCAAAAGCCGGCAAACGGTATCAGGATGCACAAGGCGTGTGTAGAGTGTGGGAGGGGGACGAGAGAAATATAGCGCAGGCGAGGCCAAAAGACAAGCGCATTTTCCCGGGGCAAAAGAAACATGTTTTTGTACAGGGCGGAAACTGCCATTACACAGTGTTCACCAAACGCAAATCGGGCATGGCAGGGATTGAGCTTGACTTCCGCGTGTATGCGCGTATAGTGAGGCGCATACAGTTATGAAAGACCAGATAGCAAGTGTACAACGTGCCGCACTGGCCCAAATTGCCGCCATTGCGGACATGAAGGGGCTGGAGGATGCCCGAGTGAGCATCTTAGGCAAAAAGGGTAGCCTGACGCAAGTGCAGCAAGGCATGCGCAATGTGCCTAAGGAAGACAAACCGGCCGTAGGGGCCATGCTCAACGAGGCACGCGCCGTCATCACCGCCGCTATGGAGGACCGCAAGGCAGCCCTACAGGCAGAGCTGGATGCCGCCGCCGTGGCCGGGGTGGATGTAACGATGCCGGGTGCAACACTGCCTGCGGGTGGTTTACACCCCATTTCCATTGTAAGAGATGAGGCGGTACGCGTACTGCGGCGCATGGGGTTCACCCTTTCCGACGGCCCGGAGATAGAGGACGAATGGCACTGCTTTGACGCCCTGAACACACCGGACGACCACCCGGCCCGCAACGAAAAGGACACTTTCTATTTTGACAGCGGCAAGTTGCTGCGCACCCAAACCAGCACCGTGCAAGCCCGCACTATGGAGAAGCAGGCCCCGCCCGTGCGCATCATTTGCCCGGGCTCCGCGTTCCGCCGAGACGCTATCGATGCCACGCACCTTTCTGCCTTCAACCAGATAGAGGGCTTGTATGTAGATAAAAATGTGAGCGTGGGCGACCTGAAGGGGACGCTGGAGTATTTTCTGAAAGCCCTGTTCGGCAGCGAGACTGCGGTGCGGTTCCGCCCGCACTTCTTCCCGTTCACCGAGCCGAGTTTTGAGATAGACGTGCTACTGCAGGCAGCCGGGCAAGCCCCGCGTTGGATTGAGATAGCCGGCTGCGGCATGGTAAACCCGGCCGTGTTTGAAAATATAGACAAAGAAACAGGCAAAAACCTTTACAGCGGCTGCACGGGCTTTGCGTTCGGCATTGGGCTGGAGCGTCTGGCGATGATTCGCTGGGGCATACGAGACATCCGCCTGCTGATAGAGAATGACATCCGCTTCCTGGCTCAATTCCAATAACATAAACACCAACAGATTTTTTTCGACGCAATGAACGTATCACTTAATTGGCTTGCAAGCTATATTGATTTGGAGGGGCTCGGCACACAAGAAATGGCCGATATGCTGACCTTTGCCGGCATAGAGGTAGAGGGCATCCAAGAGCGCGGTGTTACTACAGACAAAGTTGTTGTAGCCCAAGTAATGGAGAAAACGCCCGTAGAAGGTAGCGACCACCTCAACGTGTGCATGGTGGATGCCGGCGAGGGCACCCTGCGCCAGATTGTATGCGGTGCAAGCAATTACAAGGTAGGCGACAAAGTGCCTTGCTCCCTGCCCGGCTCTGTACTGCCCGGCGGCTGGGAAATTAAGGACGGCAAGCTGCGCGGTATCGAGAGCCGCGGCATGCTTTGCTCTGCCTCCGAGCTGGGGCTGCCCGACAAAGAGCATGGCCTGTGGATTTTGCCGCAAGATTACGCCGTGGGTACCCCCGTGCGCGAGTTTGTGGCAACAGATACCATTTTTGAGCTGGAGATTACCCCAAACCGCCCGGACCTGCTGAGCCACTGGGGCATGGCACGCGAGCTGGCCGGCATTACCGGCCGCTGCCTGAAAGCGGACCCCGCCGCCGCTGCCATGGGGGCTACGGAAACCAAACCCGCCGGAGAAGCCATTGCCCTCTCTGCGCCCGATATTTGCCCGCTTTACACCGCCACGCGCATCAGCGGGGTAAAGGTGGGTCCCTCCCCGGAGTGGTTGGCAGAGCGTTTGGTGTCCATTGGCTTGCGCCCCATCAACAATGTGGTGGACATCACCAATTACTGCCTCTTCGAGCTGGGGCACCCGCTGCACGCATTCGATGCCGCTAAGTTGACCGGCAACCTCCATATCCGCCGTGCTACCGATGGAGAACAATTTGTAAGCCTGATGAACGAAACCTACACGCTCTGCACGGACGATGTGGTTATCTCCGATGCATCGGGCGCAGCCTTGGCACTGGGTGGTATCATGGGTGGGCTGGACTCCGGCGTGACCGAGACCACCACAGACATTGTGTTGGAGAGCGCGTGGTTTGCGCGCAGCAACATACGCTTCACCGGCAGACGCCTGGGGCTGGGGTCCGACTCGTCTTACCGTTTCGAGCGCGGCACCTCGCCGTGGAATGTGCTGCGCGCCGCAGCCCGTGCCTCAGAGCTGATTGTAGAATGCTGCGGCGGCAAAGCCGAGCCCGTATGGGTGGGTGGGCAAGCCCCCTGCCTGGTACCGGAGGAAAACGCCCCCAACGCCACTGTGGTAGAGCAAGGCAGCGATGCCAAAATTTACTATGCGCTCGACCAAGTACAGCTCGATTGGAAAGAGCTCGACGTGATGACCAACGGCTCCATCCCCCATACAGAGGCTGTGCGCATCCTCAAAAACCTTGGCCTTAAAAATACGGACGGTCGCGGCACTTGGGATTGCCCGCCCTGGCGTTTGGATTTGAAGCGCAGCTGCGACTTGCTGGAGGAAATTGTGCGCGTCTACGGCATAGACAATATACCGGCTACCAATACCTCCATCTATGTGGAAGAAAGCGCGCACGACCGCTCCAACGACTACCGCATGGCCTTGAGCCGCAAGCTGGCCGGTGCCGGTTTTTGGGAGGCTCAAACCTTTAAGCTGATTGCCGCAGAGAGCATTGACCCCACCATTGCCGATGTAGCCAACTCCCTGCCCATTAAGCCGTTGATGGAGGGCGACATCATCCGTGTTTCGCTCCCCATTTCGGAGGACCACTCCACGCTGCGCCCGTCGCTGGCCCCGGGGCTTATCTCCGTAGCGGCGCGCAACATCAACCAAGGGGCAGATGTACTGCGATTCTTCGAGTGCGGCCGCGTGTTCCGCAACACCGGCGGCGGCAAAGGCAAGGATATCGAAAACGAGGTGCTGGGTATTCTGATGGCCGGCAAACTGGGGCCTGCCAGCTGGGCAGACACCAAACCGGCCACCGCCGGGTTTGAGCACATCCGTGCCGTGCTGGATATCTTGGTACCCAAGGCAACTATTACCCTCACCCCGGTGAAAAAGCCGCGCGAAAACGCCGCCGTTGCAGCAGATATTGCCATCAACAACCAAGCCTGCGGCTTCTTTGCCCGCCTCTCTTTGGCCAAATGCCGCGCGTTGGGGCTGCCGATGGAGACCTACTACGCAGAGCTGGACCTGCGCAAACTGCAACAAGTGGCTACTGCCCCCTTTAAAGCGGCGGATTTGCCCCAGTTCCCCGGCTCATCCCGCGATGCCTCGCTGGAGGTACCGGCAGCAACCCGCCATGCCGATATAGTGAACGCCATTACCACAGCCAAACAAAAGCTGCTGGTTTCTGCCCGCCTGAAAGACGTGTTCTGCGACCCCACCGGCGAGAAACTGGCAGCAGACCGCAAGGCCATGACCTACACCTTCCTCTACCGCGATGCCAAAAAGACCCTCACCGCCGCAGAGGTTGATGCAGCCCACAAAACAGTGCTCGATGCCCTCGCAGCCAAGGTGAAGGAGCTCAGCTTCCGCTAATTCGGCACAAAGCCCCCCCCTTTATCCCCGCCCCGCCTCCGCCACCGGATGCGGGGCGGCGTTTTTACCGGTAGTTGCAACACCCTACATCCGCAGCGACCGGGGATGAGGCTTGTTTACAATGTTTTGCGCGCAATGACATAAAGCATCTTTATGATTGACAGCAGGCACGCAACCCGATAGACTAAACATTATCATGAAAATACGGACATTTTTGTATGCGGTGCCGGCACTGCTGCTTGGGGCCTGCGGAGGCGGCGGCGGTGAAGGCGATCAGACAACGGCAGGAAAAGCAGTATTAGTACCGGAAAGCTGCGCGGATTGTACGCTCAGCTTCCAATGGGGAAACACGGCATTGGGCGGCACGGCTCTGAGCTTCACATACAAGTTCACCCCGGATTACGCCGGGAGCCCCGAAGGCAGTTTTACAGCCACCATCATCAAACAGGAGGCAAATAAGCAAGACATCACATACTCCTTCAGCAACGGCAGATGGAAAAGCACACCCGCCACCCCGGATACCGTCAACATCTATAATATTACCGCCAACAATACGGAGGTCAGCATGAATGGCAACCTCCGTTTGAAACTGATAAACGTACAAGAAAACGCCGGCATCCCCACCAAGGCTACAGGCGTATTTGAAAGCGGGCAAATTACGCTCACCTACGCCAATGGACCCACCATTGGCGCCTCTGCAGAAGGGATAGAAGCAGAAGTAACTTACACCGCACGCTAAGATAAGTGTGCCGATAGTACTCAACAAGATTTGAGCTAAGGCTCTATGCCGAATGACCCTTGCTTGGCTTGCCAAGCAAGGGTCGTTAATTTGTGGCGGAATGGGAAAATAAGCCAAAGAATTATCCCCAAAGCCTATCAGAAGTCGATGCGATACCCCAGTACACCGGTAACGGAGGTTTGATCGGCAAAGAACTCGGCAGAGCAATCCAGGAAGAGCGCGCCGTTGTCGCGCCCCAGGGGGATGTCCAGCCCCATACCAAGCTCTATACCGAAGTGGCCGGAGTCTGCCCCGCGCACGGTAGAGGCAGCATCGAGCCCCGGTATGCTGACGCGGGCATCGCCCTCTGTACGCCCGGCAATGGCTTTGCCTAAGACGCGGGTTTCCATAATGGCAGGGGTATTGAGCCAATTTTGCCCCACAATGCCCTGCATACGCGCACCAAGGCCAAAGATAACGTTGTTGCTCTCTTGTTTACCGACGGCCAACGCGGCATCGGAGCCGGACTCCGTGTAGCCGTCTACCCGGCTGTGGATATACGACACGTTGAATACGGGTTGCCACCAGGCCTCTGCAATAGAATCGCTATTAAGTTTGTAACTGCGAGCCACCTCGTACATGACGCCGAAGCTGAGACCATCTGTGCTACCGTGGGTTTGGTAGCCACCCAGCGGGGTGTGTACACGGCGGTTGAGGCTTATATCTGCAAAGCCAACGGAGCCGATAAGGGAGTGGGTCCAGCAGCCGGAATCCATACGGGCAAAGATACTGCCGTAGTAGGCATCCAAATCGCCGGAGGCATCGCTACCAAAGCCCTTAATGCCCAAGCGGCCATGCATGCCGGTAAAGGCTGCACCTACCATGAGGTCCTCATTCACCAACATGCCCATACCGGCAGTACCGCCGATGCTGTTGAGGGAGTAGCCGGGGGCGCCGCCGCTGCCGTCGAGCTTGGTGTGGTCTATCTCTGCATTAGCCCAGAATGTGTATTGCGGACCGGGGGCGGGCATACCGGCTTTGGGGTCGTACACCGGGGCAGCACAGGCAATACCGCCATTAAGGGTGCTGACGCGGTTGCGGATGCTGCGCAACTGACGCTGCATTTGCCCACGCCATGCTACATTAAGATTAGCCACACCTGCACCGGCCACATTAGCGGCCAAGGCATCTGCCCCGGCGGCATCACCGGCAGCAATAAAGCGATCCATCGCATCGAGAGCCATGGCCAAATCCGGGTATTGGGCGGCATTGGCCTGCGGGTCGAGCGTGGCGAATGCTTCATCCAACAACGCAGCACCTGCCTTGCCGTTAGCAGAGGTAGTATTGCGTTGGAAATAGCCGGTGTTTACCGTATCGAGGCTCAGCACCAGCCCCTCGGCAGTGCTGTTGAGCGTTGTGGCAAAACCATCTGCCATAAAGCGGTTGGTGGTATCTTGAGTCAGGGTATAGGTGGTGTTGCCCACATTCTCGGAGGCAACCAGCGTGTAGTCGCCGGAGGCGCGGGTAACGCGAGCCACATCAATATCCATCGCCTCGCCGGTGGAAGCCCCCACGCTCTCTGCCGTTACTGTAGCGGCATCTGCGGACAGCTCCGAGCCCAATACCAAATGGTCTGCCTTAAGATTGGCGAACGAGCCGCCATTATTAAGCACCAAGCGTTTAGCGTCCACATCACCGCCATTCACCACGGCCTGCTCTACCAGCAAATTACCGGCAGCCGTCACAGAACCGGCGTTCTCCAACGTACCGACGGAGGAATCTGCGGCCAAGGCCAATGTAGCGGCATCTGCCAAGCTCAGGGTACCGGCACCGTTGATGCTGTTGAGGGCAGAATTGCCGCCCTGCAGGTTCAGTTTACCCTGCAATGCAACATCTGTGCCGTTAACGGCATCTGCAAAAGAAATATCTGCACCTTCGGCCACGGTTAATTCCGTACCCTCGGCCATGGAGGTAACACCACCAAAGGTACCCTTACCACCTACGGACAAATTGCCTTGCTGCACGGCCAAAGCCGGGCCGGCCACCGTAGTATCGGCCGCCTCGAGGGCGAGGTCAAACCGGCCGCTCTTGGTTATGGTACCGGCACCGGTAAACTCACCCGCCACACGGCTCTCGGCTGTGGTCTCGAAGGTGTAATCGGATTCCACCGCCACAGTACCGGCCTGCAAAGATTCGCCCACTTGCACGGTATTAACCACATCACCGGCAGGAACGCCGAAGGAGACGTTATCGCCGGTGACGAAGGGGGCTGCCTCGGGCGTGGCATTTTGCCACGGTGTATTGGCGGCATCGGTATTCCAAACATTGGCATCGGTCTTGCCGTTCCAAGTCAAATCATCTGCCTGCACCGTATAGGCACAAGCCACAACAACACCTGCTATAAATCGCTGCAGGGAGCGTGAAAGTCGAGGTTTCATATGCAGACTCAGACCCGCCAACACGCCTAACTGTAAAAAATATGGTAGTTTTTTGAAAGAATTTGCTTGTTTAGGGCGTACATATATGAGAAAAACTAAAGAAAATGATAAAAGCCGGAATTATTCTCACAATATTGAGCACTGCCGCAGTAGTGCAAGCAGATGCGGGAAGCCCCCAAGCCACCCAAAGAGCAGAGAACCGCCCCCCCATCATCGCCGCAGCCGCCTACCCCGGGCAAACGGGGCTGGCAACCATGCAACAACTGCTGCAAAGTGGGGCAAATGTGAATACGCGAGATGCAGAAGGCTTTACCCCGCTGATGATTGCCGCGAATTGGGGCAATACCGAGATGGTAAAACTACTGTTGGAGGCAGGGGCAGATGTACTTGCCACCACCAACTCGGGCACCAATGCCCTGCACAGTGTGGCGTGCGCGCAAATCATCCACACCGGGGACGCTACAACAGCCGCACAAGACTTAACGCACATTGCCGCCATGCTCCTTGCTGCCGGAGCGGATATCAACCAAGCCACCGCAGACGGCGTTACCCCGTTAATCGTGGCCGCCAACTACAACAATATACTGCTCAAGCCCTTTTTACAGGCCGGGGCCAAGATTCCGACCCCCGGAGACGCGCATTACCGCAAACACATAGAAGAATTAGTGCGGCACTGCAGTATAGAAACACTACTGGAACACGGGTTAGATGCCAACTACCGAACAGACAACGGGCGATCCCTGCTACAAACAGCCGTTGCTCAGCGAAACGAAAAGGCGGTTGAGGCATTAATCCTCAACGGAGCCAACGTTAACAATCCCGGCAACGGGGTAGATATTCTTTGGTATGCCATAGAGCACCGTTTTACCCCAAACCATGGGGATAGGCTTGCCATTGCGCGCCGGCTGCTGGCGGCCGGGGCAAACCCGCTGCAATATTACAACGGAGAAACCACCCTGCATGCCTGCGCCGAGTATGGCGATGTGCCGCTGATGCAACTTTTACTGCAACACTCCCCACAGGCGGTGGATATACGCAACGACAGCAACAATACCCCCCTGCACCTTGCCGCACGCAATGCCCATACCGGCATGATACGCTTGTTGATAAATGCGGGGGCCAATGTAAACGCCGTAAACAAAAGCGCCACCGCCCAACTGAGCGGCGGGGGATTTTGCGTAGCCGCACTGGCGGCAGGCTCTGCAAAAGACGAGGCGGCAGAGGCTCTGGAGTTGCTTCTTGACGCCGGAGCCGCCTTTGATACCGCCGCACAAAAAAACATTATGCACGCAGCCCTCTGTACCGGCTCGCCGCAAATGGTGCGCCTCTTGCTCGACAAAGGTATAGATGCCAACACAAGGTTAGCCCACGGCGTACCATTGCTGCAAATTGCCACCAACCATGCAGACCCTGCGGTGCTGCAACTCCTGTTAGATGCCGGGGCAGATGCCAATGCCGTTAACGATGCCGGACTCACCGCCCTGCATGTGATAGTACAGCACCCCCTGACCGAGCCGCGCATCAGCAGCATCATCGCCCTGCTCAACGCCGGGGCCAACCCCCATTGCAAAGACCACTACGGCCGCACCCCATTGGATTGCGCCCCCCAAGCCACCCAAGATTGGCTTTTGCGGCAAATCGCTCACTAACACCAACGCGCAAGGAATGTCAAAACTATACTTTGACAACCCTAAACACTTTTGGTACAATGCACGCGCAAAATGAGCACAGCATTTGTACCCCCGGACTATTTTCAACGCTACACCGCTGCCGACATCTTCGGCAATGGGGTGGAGAGTTTTGAAGTGGATTTAGGCTGTGGCGATGGCGGATTTTTACTGGCCATGGCAGAGCACTACCCCCACACCCGATTTTTGGGCGTAGAGCGCTTGCTGGGGCGCATCCGCAAAGTATGCGCCAACTCTGCCAAGCTCGGGCTGAGCAATGTGAAAGGGCTGCGTGCCGAGAGCCGTTACTTTTTGGAGTGGATGGTAGCCCCCGGCAGCATCAGCCGCCTGCACTACCTATTCCCCGACCCCTGGCCAAAGGAAAAACACCACAAAAACCGCTTAGTGCAAGACTCATTCATCCCCGTGCTGCACGGGGCCCTGACAGAGGGCGGAGAAGTGCTGTTTAAGACCGACCACGAGGAGTACTTTATTTGGGTATGCGAAAAAATGAATGCCTCTCCGCTCTTCTCGCAAGCAGAGTGGAACGCGCCGTTCTACCCGAAAACCGATTTCCAACAACAATGGGAGGCTATGGGCAAGCCCATCTTCTCCGCAAGATTCATCCGCAACAACGCATGAGCTTCACCCTACACAGTACGGACCCCTGCGGCGCACGACTCGGCACCCTTCACCTGCCGCACGGCGATGTGCCTACCCCCATCTTTATGCCCGTAGGTACGCAAGGCACCGTCAAAACCCTGCACCCCGAAGACTTAGAGGCGTTGGGGGCTCAAATCATCTTGGGCAACACCTACCACCTGTGCCTGCGCCCCGGCGACGAGCGCATCCGCGAGCTGGGGGGGCTGCACAGCTTTACGGGGTGGAACCGTCCTATGCTGACAGATAGCGGCGGTTTCCAGGTATGGAGTTTGGCGCGCCTACGCAAGATTACGGAAGAAGGCGTGCGGTTTTGCAACCACATTGACGGCTCGTACATGATGCTGAGCCCCGAGCGCAGCATGGAAATACAAGCCAACCTCGGCAGCGATATTGCCATGCTCTTCGACGAATGCCCGCCCTACCCCTGCGACCGCAAATACGCCGAAAAATCCTTAGGTTACACCTTGCGCTGGGCCAAACGCTGCAAAGATTGGGTGGCCGCGCACCAACCCCGCAGCGGCAACGGCCTGCAACAACACTTCGGCATTGTGCAGGGCTCCGTGTATGCAGATTTGCGCCGCCGCTGTGCCGAAGAACTGGCCGCCATGGATTTTGACGGCTACGCCATCGGCGGTGTATCCGTCGGGGAACCGGAGGAAGAAATGCTGCGCGCCATCGAAAACACAGCCCCTTACCTACCGCAAAACAAAGCACGCTACGCCATGGGCTTAGGCACCCCCACCCAGCTGCTGGAGATGATAGAGCGCGGGGTGGACATGTTTGACTGCGTTATGCCTACCCGCCTGGCCCGCCACGGCGTAGCCCTTACGCCGGATGGTCCCATGCACATCAAAAACAAACGCT
>SUVM01000054.1 GCA_015062015.1 Akkermansiaceae bacterium
GAGAGATTGGCAGCGGTACCGGCCAAAGTAAACACCGCGCCCAGGTGGATGCTGCTAAAAATGCCCTCCAACAACGCCTTTGGGAATAAGCAAATTGCTTAGCCTTTATAATACCCGGTACTTAATCTACTTCCAACTTCCAACTTCCAACTTTTATTGCGCTCCTCCCAGTGCGCCGCCTACTAAAATGACGGCAGAAATGAGGGGGCCGGAACCAAAGAATGCCGGGTCTTCGTTTTGCAAACGTTCAACGTGTTGCAGCATTTCTTCCATGGGGGCTTGGTGTTCCGTAAACCAAGCGTTAATCTTTTCTGCCTGCTCGGGGGTGGGCTGCGGTAATTGCGTGTAAGCTACGGATTGGGCATCCAGCTCTTTTACCAGTAGGCAAATGGCATCTCCGGCTTCGTCTGCCGTTGTTTCGTCTTGAACGGTTGCCAAATGTTTGTTAATCTCGACAACTATTTGCAGCAACCCCTCCAATGTTTCTTTATGGGCGGCAAGTTCATCTTGTGTTGCGGTAGGGGCAAGAGAGATGGTAACTTCTGCCGGGCATAAAGTTGCCGTGCCGATGCAGAACAGGGCGAGGAGGTGGGTGCGTGTCGTCATGCCCCGTATCCTACCACGGTTTTGTTATTCCTGCAAGCCTTTAGTATGTCAGAAAAACGCAAAAAAATGGGCTGTATGCGTTTTTTCTGCTTCACAAGAGGGAAAATGCGCGTATAATACATGCGTTCAAGTTTTACTTTATTTAGTATCATGAAAATCTGGTTAGATGGCAAGTTGGTTGATCCGCAGGAAGCCAAGGTTTCCGTTTTTGATCACGGTTGTTTGTACGGAGATGGCGTGTTTGAGGGGATTCGCTTCTACTCGGGCAAAGTGTTCCGCTTGCAGGAGCACATTGTGCGTTTGTTTGATTCCATGCGCTATCTGATGATTGATTGCCCATGGACTTTCGAGGAAGTTTGCGCTGCTACGGAAGAGACGGTTGCGGCCAATGGTATGCAAGATGGCTACATACGCCTTGTTGTCACCCGTGGTGTTGGCGATTTGGGGCTTAACCCCCGCAACTGCCACAAGGCCAGTATGTTTATTATTGTGCAGAATATTGCCCTTTACCCGGCAGAGATGTACGAGAAAGGGCTTAGCATGATTACGTCTTCTTTCCGCCGCCCCAACCCCGATATCCTTTGCCCACAGGTTAAGAGCCTGAACTACCTTAACGGTATTTCCGCTAAGATAGAGGCTGTGCAGCAGGGTGCCGGCGAGGCTCTGATGCTTAACCAGCGCGGTAACGTGGCAGAGTGTACCGGGGATAACATCTTTATTGTCCGCAACGGTGTTGTGCAGACCCCCCCGCTTACCGAAGGGGCTTTGGGTGGCATTACCCGCCACGCTGTGTTTGATATTTGTACCGAGCTGGGCATCCCCTGCGAAGAGAAGGTGATGAACCGTTTTGACGTGCTCAGTGCAGACGAGTGCTTCCTTACCGGCACGGCAGCAGAGGTAATTGCTGCCACTTCTTTGGATGGACGCACCATTGGCACCGGCCATGCCGGCCCCATTACCAACCGCATTTTGGAGCGCTTCCGTGCGCTGGTTCGCGAGTAAGTTAAATTGATTTTTTCTTGCGGCAGGAAAGTGGGTGCCCATTTCCCTGCCGCTTTTTTCTTTTATGGAAACACTATATCGGGGCAAGTTTCTCAATTTGGTGAGAGAGGGCCGGTGGGAGTTTTGCGAGCGCGTTAATCAAACATCGGCAGTGATGGTGTTTGCTTGTACGGAAGATGGCTGCGTTCTGTTGGTGGAAGAGTTCAGACCGCCCATCGGTATGCAAAGTATTTGTTTCCCGGCCGGGTTGAGCGGAGATGCCGGCCCGGAGTCCGATGCGGCAGCGGCGCGCCGTGAGCTTTTGGAGGAAACCGGTTACGAAGCCGAGCGTTTGCAGTATCTGTTTACCGGGCCATCTTCCCCCGGCTTAACCTCCGAAACACTTTCCTTTTATCTGGCCTCCGGCTTGCGTAAAGTTGCTGCCGGCGGCGGGGTGGAGAACGAGCACATTACCGTGCATGAGGTGCCTCTTGCCGCTATAGATGCATGGCTGGCAGCGCAAACAGCCGCCGGTAAATCCATAGATCCCCGTGTGTATACCGGGTTGTATTTTATTTGCCGCGAGGCTTGACAATAAGCCTTTTTTACAGCACAAGCCCCATCATCAACATGCCTGTCACCACCCCGTAGATGCTTAAGTGGTGGTGCCCCCAGCGCTCTGCCATGGGTAAAAGCTCATCGAAGGAGATAAACACCATAATGCCTGCGACAATGGCAAAAAGTACCGCCAACAGCGTAGCACTGAGGAAGGGAAGCAATATCAGCATGCACACCAAGGCCCCCAATGGCTCTGCCAATCCGGTGAGGGTGCCGATGACGAAGGCTTTGCGGCGGCTGCCGGTGCCATAGAGCAGGGGAACCGCTACGGTGATACCCTCCGGGATGTTGTGGATGGCTACGGCCAAGGCCACGGAAGCGGCAATGCCCGAGTTGTCGAATGCAGCCGCCACTGTTGCCATACCCTCCGGGAAGTTGTGTACGCCGATGGCGATGGCAAACATCATGGCAGAGCGGCGTACCCGTTGCTTGATTTGCCGCCGGCACTCATCCGTTGTGCATTGGCAGAGGTTGTTAAGCTCGCTGAGGCTGAGCACTTCGTGCGGGTTTTCGTCCTCCGGCACTAAGTGGTCTATCAGGCTTGCTGCAGCCATGCCCCCGAAAAACGCCCCCAGCACAATCCATTTGCTGCCACTTGCATCGCCCAGCATTTGTTGGGCAGAGGGTATTAGCTCCATGAAAGAGATATAAACCATAACCCCCGCACTGGCTCCCAAGGCATAGGTTAGCGCGCGGGTGTCCGTTTTTCTGAGAAACAGGGCCAACGCTGCCCCTAGCCCGGTACACAGCCCGGCCATTAGCGACAAGATACCACCGGTAAGCAGTTGTTCTTTCATGCGTGGCTTTTTTTACCTTCCGGGGCGGGTTCTGTCAAGTGCAATGTGGGTGTGTATGCTGCATCCTGCAATATTTGTGCATTAAATAGTGTGTATAACGCAGAATGAGCGTGACAACGCCGCCGATTGCGCGTATAGTAGCGGTATGCACTACACTCCATATACTCTATATCCCGTCGGCGCGTTGAGCGCACGCGCTGCTGCCCAACCCCGAGAAGGCGTTTTGCTGCGAGGCGATAATGGCGGCTACGCCTGTTTGCAATCATGGCCGGAGTTGGGGGATTCTCCCTTGGAATATGAGTTGGATGCCCTGCGCGAAGGCTCTCCGCTCAAATTGGGGGCTCGCGCCCTTAAGTGCATCGAGCTCGATGGTGCTGCCCGTGCCCAAGGTGTGAGCCTTTTTGAGGGTCTTACCGTGCCGCGCAGCCATGCCACTCTTACCGTTAGTGCCACGCCTTCCCAAGTGTATAACCTGCACCAGCGCGGGTTCCGCGTAGGTAAAATTAAGGTTGTGCCCAAACTGGTCACTACAGTAGAGCGCCTTACTAATTTAGCATCTATGGTGCCCGACTGGAAGTGGCGTGTAGACTTTAACAGCACGCTTTCTTTGGAAGAAGCTTTGAAGTTTTGGGATATGCTCTCCGATGCCATGAAAGCGCGTATCGACTTTGTGGAAGACCCCTGCTATTACGACGTCAACGTGTGGCAAACCCTGCAAGATGCAGGCATGCCCTTGGGCTACGATATGCCCGTACAAGAGGCCAGCGGCAACATACCCGCCCGCACCACCAAACCCATGATGCGCCTTGTCAAACCCGCACGCCACCATAGCAATAGCGGCTTGCCCGTATTCACCACTTATTTGGATCACCCCCTCGGCCAGTGCTGGGCTGCTTACAATGCCGCCAAGTTCTATACCGATAAACCGGCGGATGAAGTGCCTCTTTGCGGTCTTGTAACGCACCATGTTTACCGCCCCAATGCGTTCTCCGAGCAGCTGGGGATGGACATCACCCCCGAGTTCCGCATCCCTGCCGGCACCGGCCTCGGCTTCGATTCTCTTCTGACCGCCCTGCCGTGGAAGAAGCTGTAATCTTTTTGCCTTTTGCTATCCCTTAAACAAATGCGCTGCAACCTTGTTGAATAGGTGGCAGCGCATTTGTTTGCAAAATGATAGAAAAAGGGAAGCGGTAAGAGGTTGCCGGATTATTTTTCCAGCAGGTAGAGGAACTCGCGGAGGCGGGTAGAGCGGTTGCGGAGGTTGCGGCAGCCGCGGAAGGTGGCGTAGTCTTGCTGCATGAGGCAGAGCTTACCGTGGCGGCGTAGCATGGCTTCCATCTCTGCCGGGGAGATAAAACCTTCCGAATTATAAGAGATGAGGATGAACGCTGCCGGGGTGGTGGCAACAAGGTTTTCCAGTGTGGCGGCGGCTTGTTTTTTGGTGTTGTAGGGGGAGCGGTTCCAATTTGTGGGTATGCCGGAGACCGGCGATATTTGCTGCGGACGTTTGTATTCCGCCAAAAGGTTAAGCATGAAGTAATTGGAGCCGTAAGGGTGCTGGTTATAGGGAGGGTCGAGGTAGGCGAGGTCCAGCTCCGGCAGGGATTGGGCGGCTTGCGTAGCGTCTTGTTGGAGGACGTGGTGCTCGCAGGAGAAGCGAGAGAACAGGGGCAGGGGCAGGCTAATGGGGGCAAGGATGCGTTGCAGGGCATTTTTGCCGCGTCCGCCAAACTGCCCTATGCCTTGTGCATTTTTGTGGAATCCCTTAAAGATGCCGGATGTGTTGGTGTGCACGGAGGCTTGGGCAAGCAATGGTGCCAGAAAATACGGCTGCAACGTGGGGCATATGCCGGCAATGGCTTGGCGTGCGGTGTCCAAAAACAGGGCATTGCGGCGGGTGTAAAAAACACGCTCTCCGGGCAGAATGTGCGCGTCGTCCTGCGGGGCGTAGAGCTCTGCTACCAATCCGGGGGCGGGGTTTTGCGCTATGGTTGCTAAGAGTTGGCTGTGGGTGGCCTGTAATGCGGGGTGGTCTATATCCTCTGTGTTGCTTAGGTAGCAGGTATTGAGTATGTTGCTGTATAGCTCTAAGTCGTTACTGTATAAGCAAGAGGCAAATTGTTTGAAGAAGCGGGACACAACCCCGGAGCCCGCAAATGCATCGAATATGCGCCACTTGTTCTTTCCGGTTTTTTTGAGGATGTCTTGCACGGCAGCACCAATCATCGGCAACAGGCTGCGTTTGTTGCCGATGTAGGTAATGAGCTGTTCGGAAAGAAAGCGGGGGTCTTCTTCCATGTAGATAACGGTTGTGTGCCGGGGGGCCTCAGCGCGTGTTTTTGACCATTTCTTTCAGCTCGTTTTTCAGGTCGTCGGAGCCAAAGTAGCCGTAGGTGGCAAGGCGCTCGCCTTCTTTACGAATAGTGTCGGAGAGCAGTTTGATTTCGCCCAGGTGGTCGCGGCGGTATTCGTCAATAATCATGGCATCTTCCTGCGGTAAATGCTCCATTTCCATGCCCCAGCGGCGCAGCTCGGTGGTGAGGGCGGTAATGGCTTTTGCTGCGGTATCTGCGGTGGTTTTGTCTTTTACGGAGAGCAAAATTTGCAGCAATTGCCGCTGCAATGCAATACCTCGTTTGATGCATTTGACGGTTTGCGGATTTTTTTCCGGCATGGGGAGGTCTGCTACATTTTCGTCTGTCCATTCGCTGTCAAAGTCCGGCAAGTCACGCAGCGGCGGAATATCCGGGTCATCGGTAGCAGTTGCGCATATTGGTTGCATGGCCAATGCGCCTAGGGAAAGTGCAGCCAGCGCACGCAGGGAGGCGGCTCTTAATATTGCAGCATCATACATAAGGCCCGGAATTGTTTGAAAAATGAGAGGGAGTGGTAGCCGTTGGCTTTTTCTAAACGAAAGATATGCCGGTAAACTTTACCCCATTCTTCCTGCATGGTTTTGCCGTATTGCTGTAGCAGCTCCTGCTGAATCTGCGGGGTAAGGGATTGTATGGCCGTAAGCTCTGTGCGCGTGTCGTATACTCGGGGTAAAATTTCGTATAAGGGCTTTGCTGCGGCATCGGCACTATCGCGGTCCGTTACGGTTTCGAGTATCGGGGCTAAGTCTTGCGCCAGTTTAATGTAGCGTTGTACCGCTTGTTCCGTTTCTTGCGGTATGGCTGCGGTGGCAAGGCAGATGCTGCACAGGGCAGCTGCGAGGCAGGGGATGAGTCTCATGTTGTACAGGTGGTGGTGCTGTATCTGCCGACAAGCTCCGGCGGCGGTGGGGAGATGTGGGTGAACCGCCGGAGCTTGCTCGTGTTAAGATGGGGCTTATTGCTCGCTTTCGGCCGGGGCTTCCTCCGGTTGTCCTTCGGCGGGTTGCTCCTTTTTTTGGTCGGCCAAGGCATCTGCCACCATGGATTCGAGGCGTTCGATATGGTTATTGATGGCCCCGGATTGGCGCTCTAACGCAGAGCGTTTTTGGTCCAGGTTGCGCTGAATCGATTTGCGTTTGGCGATACGTTTTTTGAGTTCAGAGCTCAGTTCTTCTCGTTGGTCCTTAATCGGTTTCTTGTAATCCTCGGGCAAAAGCTCGGTGTTGAGGCGTACCAGCTTTTTAAAGACATCGTCTTCGTCCAGTTTTTCCTTGGCCTCGTCGTATTTGCCGTTTATCATGAGGTCTTTTACCTCGTCCATTGTGCGCCAGCATTGGTTAATCATGTTGCAAACCGCCCCGGTGTGCTCGTGTGCTTTGGCGCGTTCGTTGCGGCGCAACGCATCGTCTGCTTTGTTTTTTGCGGTGCGCAGCATCAGTAGGTTTCTGGCAGAGGGGTTGAACCATACCTGGGCAATATGCTCCTCATCCTTTTCCAACTGGTCTTCCAGCTTCTGGTAGTCTGCGCGGTCTTTTTCTTCCAGTGCTTTGCGCTTGTCGGCATTCAGCTTCTCGCGCTTGGCTTCTTCTTTTTCGATGGCTTTTTCCCACTTGCGCACCAAGGATTTAAGGGTTTTGATGTACCATGCATGCGCCTCTTTGTATTCGGGGATGCCTTGGTAGGATTCTCGCAGAATCTCAAACTTATCCAAACCGCCGATTTTGCGGGAGCTCTTCTTTTGGTTCATGTCCATCACCATGGCATCGTAGGCGGCTTTGCCGTCTACTGCGTACTTGGTGCGGTCGTATTCCTGCACTTGGTCCAGGCTGAACGGTGTGGCTACTAAGGCGTTCAGCTCGGCTTGCAGGGTGTCTACCTCATCGCAGTCTTTCTCCAGCTTTTCTATATTTTTATCAATGGTACTACGGGTGCTGGAGAATCGGGAGGAGAAGCTGCGCGAGGGCTCTTGAATGGTAGCAGCCTTTTTGTCGAGCTCTTCCACTCGAGCCTTAAGAGGATTAATGGCTTTGATTTTGGAGGATTCTCCGGAAAGAACGGGGGTGGGGGAGTCGCTCTCGCTTTCTGCCGTTTTTTGCTCTTCTTGCGCTTGTTTTTCTACTGCCGGAGCCGGCTCTTCAGAAGCGTCTTTCTGTGTAGCTTCGGGCTCGTTTTGCTCCGGTTTTGCAGGTGCTTTTTCTTCTTGAGCCGGTGTTTGTTCTTCAACCGGCTTTTTAGTTTTAACCTCTTTTTTGAGGAGAATGGAAGAAGCCTTGACTTCTTTGGTTACTTCTTTGCCGGCTTTGTTGATGCCGGTGAACTTGACGGAGGTTTCCGACTCGTAGGCAATACGGCATTGAGTAAATTTTTCTGCCGAGGTTAAGGTGATGTCGTAGAGCTGGGGTGCGGCATGCAGCATGGCACTGCCGAGAGCCAGGACGGACAGGAATGAAAAGGTGCGTTTCATCATAAAGCGTATTTCTGACGTTTGGTGTATTCTATCATAATATTTTGCATAACGCAAACACCAATTGTGTACATGGAGCATATTATTTTGTTCTGACCTTGTACGCGGGGGAGGGCTTGCGTGTCATCACCACCGAATCCGCTTGCTTAATTTCCGAATCGGGTGCAAAATATGCGCATGTTCAAAAATGCTTTGTTAACAGCAGGGCTGGCGGCCATTGTGGCTCCGGCGTTCGCAGGCGTAGAGTGGATGACGGATTTGGAGGCTGCCAAGGCCAAAGCCGCCACCGAAAATAAAGCCGTATTGGTGGATTTTACCGGCTCCGACTGGTGCGGCTGGTGCATCAAGCTTAAAAAAGAGGTGTTTGATACCCCCGCTTTTGAGCAATATGCGGCAGATAAGTTTGTTGCTGTGGAGATAGACGTACCCCAGAATGCCGCCAAGGTGGGCGGCGAGGAGCAGCTGCTTAAAAACCAAGCTCTTTGCGAGCAGTTCGGTGTAGAGGGCTTCCCCACAATTCTTGTACTTACCCCCGCAGGGCAGGTTGCCGGTGGTTTCTCCGGCGGGGCTTCTATGGAAAGCGTGGTGGCAGACCTCGATGCAGCGTTGGCCAATGTTAAGTTGCTGAGCGAGGCGGATGCTTTGCAGGGGGTGCAGAAGGCCCAAGCCTTGCTGAAGGTGTATGATTCTTTGCCCGAGGGAATTACTGCGGCTACGTCTTTGCGAGACGAAATTGCCGCATTGGATCCCGACAACGTAACCGGAATTCAGGATTCTATCAAAGCTGAAAATCAGCGCAAGGAGGTGCTTGCAAAAGTGCAGTCCTTGGCGGAGTCGGATTACGCTGCCGCTATTTCCGTGATTGATGAGGCTATTGCCACAGCCCTGCCCGAAAACTTGGTGTACTTCCAAGCCGTGAAGCTGGAGCTTATCCAGACGGATATTTTTGTAGCTTTGGGCAAAGTGCAGACCTTGCAGGATGTAGAAACCATTAAGCAGCGCTTGCTCAACGAGTTTGTCCCGGCCTTGCCCGAGGCAGACCAAGCAGAGGTTAAAGCCCAAATTGAGCAGGAGTTTGCAGATCCGGCTGCTGTTTTGAAGCAAGTGATGGATTCTCAACGCCCGCACGAACCGCAGCCTCAGGCCCCCGAGCTTTCCGAAGAAGAGCAGGCTGCTTTGCTCGACCTGCAAAAGAAGTTGCAGGAGTGTGGTGAAGATACGGATGCCATGCTTAAGATTGTTGATGAAGCGTTGCCGAAGGCCACGCCTGCCCAGACTCAGTACCTGACCCCGCTGAAGATGATGATTCTGATGCAGAAGAGCCAGACCTTGTTGATGGCGGCGGAAACGGTGGAAGATGTGGAAGCTGCTCGCGCTGTCTCGGTGCAGGCTGTTGAGTTGCTCCCCGAATCTGATAAAGAGGAGGCGATGCGCTCCATTCAGCAGACCTTTGCGGACCCCCAAGGCTTGCTGGAGATGGTGCGCCTGATGCGCGAGTCTCAGGCCCCGGCTGTAGAGTAAGGCTTGTTTCCTGCATAAACTTTATTTCGGGCAGTGCCGAGTTGTTCGGCACTGCCCGCTTCGTTGGGGGGTGGTGGGGCTGGCATAAAAAGCACCCCGGCGTGCTGTGGGCATGCCGGGGAGGTGATTAGGGGGGGAGCGGTAATCCTTAGCGGCGCAGTGCGCGCTGTTTGCGGATTTTTTCGAGCATGGCGGCGGGGTCGCCAAAGTCTTTTTCCACTTTCTTGCGGAAGGTTTCTTTGCGGTCTGCCGGGGCGCATTCCACGAGCTCGAGCATGAGAAGCTGAATTTCCTCTATTTCTTCTATGCTGTCTGCTACTTGCAGTTTGCTGTTAACAAGTGCCATGATAATTTGCCCCTTGGTCATAAGCAATTCTTCGCGGTTGATGGGGTACGCGGTTTCGAGTGCTTCGTTGACGATGGACAGGGCTTTTTGGGCATTGCCTCGGGTTGCTTTCAATTTGGCTTGGATTTGCTGCATTTGCGCGGCTGCCGCAGCAGCATCTTTCATGCCCGTTACATTGTCGGTATCCGCCTCGGCAATGGCTTTTACCATGGCTGCGTTGGCTACCTTAAGGTCTTGCGGCAGGCTTGCGTGCACTTCTGCCAGCAATTTGGCTTTGGTGCTCCCCTGCAATTTAGTGGCTTGTGCTACTTTTTGAGCATTTGCTTTGGCTGCTGTAAGGCAATCTTTCGTGCGAGCCATGTTGGAGCCGCCCACGAAACCACCGACAACATACCCCTCGGGGGAGAGAATCAGGATGGTGGGAAACCCCGAGATTTTGTATTGGAGACACAGTTGCTGGTTTTTGTTGTATAGTTCCTTGCCTATACGGTTAATATCACTGGGTACGTCTATCTCTACGAAAATAAAATCATTTTTGGCAAAGGCCTCGAACTCGGGCGTGTCAAAGACGTTTTTTTTCAATTGGATGCAGTACCCGCACCAGTCGGAGCCGGTAAAGTCCACTAAAACGGATTTGCCCTCTGCGGCGGCTCGGTTTCTGGCGGCATCCAGATCCGTTGTCCAATCAAGTGCTGCGAATGCCGGTGCCACTGCGGCAGCCAGCCCGGTAAGGTACAGTATGTTTTTTAACATGGTGGTATTGTGCGCTAAACGTGGCGGTTCTGCAAGAGAATTGTGTAATCATGACACATCAATTCTTTGCTTGTTGTGCCTCTTATTTGTTTTGTTGTTTGGCTTTTAATGTTTCTAATACTTTTTCCGGGTCGCGGAACATGTTGTCGATTTCGTGTTGCAGGGCTTTGGCATCTGCCGGGGAGGAGAGCAGGATGATTTCTTGCAGCACGTTTTTGAGTTCTTGTACATCGTCTGTGTTGTCGGCTGTCATGACGATGCGGTGTTGGGTTTGCTCCAGAAATTGGAGTTGCAGCTCGCGAATTTTAGGTTTATTGGCCGGAGATGCTTGGGCGTAAGCCTGTTGTAAGGTGCGGAGTACCGGTTTGTACGGAGTGCCGCCCTTAGCAACAAGTTGTTCTAATTGTTCCATTTGAGAGGCATCTGCAATTTCTGCGCGGATGCCGGTGGCATCCGGTGTGTCGAGCCGGGCAATTTTGTCTCGCAGTGGTTGGAAGTAGGGCTTGAGCTCTGTGGGAACCTTGCGGTAAATTTCTAAAAGGGTCTGTGTTTTTTGCGGGTCGGGGAGTTTTTCTGCCGCTTGTAATTGCTGTTGGCGGCGCAAAGCATCATTCAGCGGGGTAAGAACTTGCGCTTGGGTATCTCTGCCCCCTATAAAGCCGCCGATGACTTCTTCCTCCGTTGTTAACACCAAGACGGTTGGGTACGAGGTGATGTGGTATTTTGAGACGAGGGCTTTGTTTTGTGCTTGTTGCGCCGGGCTTTGTTTGGCCTTGTTGTGAGGCATGTCTATTTCCAGCAGTACAAACTTATCTTGTGCGTATTGCGAGAATGAAGGAGTGTTGAAGATGGTGCTGTGCAGGCGTACACACCACCCGCACCAGTCGGACCCGGTAAAGAAAATCAATAGGGCTTTGTTCTCCGCTTTTGCCTGCGCTTGGGCTGCCTCCAAATCGTGCAGCCATTCTGCACCTTGTGTTGCCAAGGCGCCGGCACAGAGAACCAGACCTGCCGTAATGGTATGGTAGAACATGGTTGTATAAAAAAAGCAGGCAAAGTAAACGGATTTGCTTTGCCTGCTCAGAAAATGAGGTTTCTCTATTGCTTTGCGGCGTAGTTATTTGCCGTAAGCGGTTTTGTAAACGGCCAATATTTCTTCGCGGGTGCAGGGGCGGGGGTTGCCGCCGGTGCATACGTCTGCCATGGCCGCATCGGTAAGGGCTTCCAAATCTTCCTCTTTTACGCCGATTTCGGCAAGCGTTTGCGGAATGCATACGTCCAGAGAAAGTTGTTTAACCGCATCTATAGCAGCCTTGCGGTATTCCTCTTGGCTCATGGCATCTACGCCTGTCACACCCATAGCGCGGGCAATTTCGCGGAACTTCTCGCCGGTGTAGGCTGCATTATACTCCATGACGTAGGGCAGCAACACGGCATTAGCCACACCGTGCGGGGTGTTGTAGAAGGCACTCAGCGGGTGAGCCATACCGTGTACCACGCCCAAACCAACGTTGGAGAAAGCCATGCCGGTCATGTACTGCCCCAGTGCCATGCCTTCTCGGCCATCCGGGTCGTTTTGCACGGCGGCACGCAGGTTTTTGGCAATAAGCTCTACGGCTTTAATGTTGAGGGTGTCGGCAAGCTCCCAAGCGGCAAGGGTGGTGTAGCCTTCGATGGCGTGGTAAGGGCATCCATACCGGTGGCAGCGGTAAGCCCCTTGGGCATGGAGGACATCATGTCCGGGTCCACCACGGCAACAACGGGGATATCGTGCGGGTCTACGCATACAAACTTGCGGCGGTTGGCCTCGTCTGTAATAACGTAGTTAATGGTGGTTTCTGCAGCGGTACCGGCTGTTGTGGCAACGGCAATAACGGGTACGCACTTGTTTTTTGTGGGGGCTAAGCCTTCCAAGGAAACAACGTCGGCAAACTCGGGGTTGTTGATGATGATGCCGATGGCCTTAGCCGTATCTTGCGGGGAGCCGCCGCCAATGGCAATCATGTAGTCTGCCCCGGCTTGTTGGAAGGCTGCTACGCCGCCTTCCACCACTGCTACGCTCGGGTTGGCTTTCACTTTGTCGTAAATCTCATAGGCGCAACCGGCGGCGTCTAACAAATCCGTAACTTTGGCTACCACACCAAACTTTACTAAGTCTGCGTCTGTTACAACCAGAGCCTTCGCAAAGCCACGGGATTTTACCTCCGTTACGATTTCCTTAATGGCTCCATGGCCATGATAACTTGTTTCGTTTAAAATAAAGCGTTTTGCTGACATGGTGTTACTCTACCATATTTTTACGGTGTATGCAAGCTATATTCTAACGGAAATTCTGCATGGAAATTCTGCATGCGCTTTCCGCGTTTCGGGTCATGGTGTCTATGCTCGCCCTGTCTCCCACGCGGAAAGTGCATGCGCGGTTTACAACATTGTTGACGGGCAGCGCACCATAGGGCATGATGCACCTTATGGATAATCATAATGATATTACCACCACCGCCGGTGCCCTCGTTGCAGAGGGCGTGTCTCCCGATTTTACGTTCACTCAGAGCGAAGTTAGCCCCATTGGGTTCACGCGCACTACTTTCACCGAACCGCAGATGCCCGGTAGCGACTGGGATACGGTGTATTCCGGTGTGTGCGTCGACCTGATGAATCAGGCTGCAGTCACCAATCAGCTTGTTCTCAAGGGCGATAAG
>SUVM01000055.1 GCA_015062015.1 Akkermansiaceae bacterium
AGTACGCTTTCGCGCAGCAAATCGCGGTCTCTCACCGTGGCGGCTTGTGCGTAGTTTTTGCCGTCGAAGAGGATGCCGGCTAACATATGCCCCTCGTGGCGGCGGCTGAGGATGGCGAGGTTGATTTTGAAGTTGGATACACCCAAGTTCATGCGGCATTGGTAGCCGGCTTTTTCCAATTCCCGGCATACGGCTTTAACGGCACCTTCAATGTTGCCGTCTGCGGCGGGGTCTGTGTTGCAGAACCCGTTGCGTGCGCGCTCCAGGAAGTAGTGCAGGTCCTCCGAGCCGCGGGAAAGGTTGCGGTTGAGGGGGATGTCCTCCGGGCGCATGGAGCTGAACACATGCAGGGCCACGCGGGCGCGGGTTACGGCTACGTTGAGGCGGCGTTCGCCACCGGTTTGGCTCAGCGGGCCGAAGTTGAGGGCAACGTGGCCGCGTTCGTCCGGGCCGTAGGTGGTGGAGAAGTAGATGATGTCTCGCTCGTCTCCCTGCACGTTTTCGAGGTTCTTTACAAAGACGGCATCGGGGAGGTCGTCGGAGAGCAGGGTGGCCAGCTCTTCGTCTTTCTCGCAAGCTTTATCCAACAGGGATTGGATGAGTTTTTGTTGCGGGATGTTGAAGGTGACGATGCCGATACTTTGGCTGTTGCCTTGTGCTTTAAGGGTTTTGATGACGTGCTGCACAAGGGCTTCTGCCTCCGGTACGTTGCAACGGCGGCCGGAGCCACGCTCGTATTTGCCCTTAACAAAGTGGTAGCGCAAGGCGCGGTCGTTTTCTATGGGGGCGGGGAAGGTGGTGAGCTTGTTTTCGTAGTATTTTTCGTTAGAGAAGGCGATGAGGCTTTCTGAACGGCTGCGGTAGTGCCACAGGAGGCTCATTTCGGGTATGCAGCGAGCCAAGCACTCATCCAAAATGCTTTCGAGGTCTTTTTTGCGTTCCGGGGCTTCGTCCGTATCTTCGGTTTGGTTGCCGGCAAAGAAGTTGGTGGGGGGCATTTGGCGCGGGTCGCCCACAATGACGGCACTGTTGCCGCGGGCGATGGCGCCGATGGCATCCCACACGGGGATTTGAGAGGCTTCGTCGAAGATGACGACGTCGAACCGGACGGGGTTGTCGGAAAGATATTGCGCGACGGAGAGCGGGCTCATCAGCATGCACGGTTTGAGCAGCGGTGCAATGTTGGGTATGTGGCGCAGCAACTGTCGTGGCGGCAGGTGCATCTTTTGTTTGGTGGTCTCGTGGCTCAGTTTCTGAAGCTCTTTGGTATAGGTTTCGTCCAGCGCGCCGGCGGCACGTTTGCTCAGGATGGCATGCAGGGTTTTGCCGGTGATGGTGAGCAGGTTTTCGTCCTTTTGGCGGTATTCGGCGATGGTATCTTCATGCATCGGGGCATGGAAGTTCGTAAGGCGTTCGCTGTGGTCGATGGCGTGTTTGAGGCGGAGGAGCGCCAAGTTGTATTCTGCGCCGAGGCGGATGGTATTGGTGCTCAGGCGGTGCTCTTGCAGGGCGGCAACACCGCCGGCGTATCCTTTGGCTGTGGCGTTGGCGGCAAATTTGTTCCACACGCAGAGCAAGCGCCACTGGCGATGCAGTTTTTGGAGCTCTTGCGCCCACCGGGCACTTTGGCCGGTGGCTTGTGCCGGGGGCTCGGGCAGTGTGTTTTCGATAAGGGTTTCCAGCTCTTGGCGTGCAGAGTCTGCGGCTTGTCGGGCAGTGTGCAGTTGTGCCAGTATGTTATGCATGGGGCTGTCTGCCCCCATGGGGTTTTGCGCCCCGAGATATGGCGTGGCGAGTTTGCTGACGTTATTGAGCTGTTGGATGAGGCCGAGCAAATCTTGGGCGGCCTCCAAGTCCGAGCGTCGGGTTTGGAGCCCTTTGAAGAAGTGCGGCAGGGTGCCGGCGGCTTCCTTCATGAGTTTGGCTGCTTGGTCCCGGCTTTCTTTCATGCGGATGAGGTGCTCTACATCGGCCAAGGCATGTGACGGGGTTTCCGGGGAGCGAGCCAGAATTTGGAGGGCTTTGCGGATTTTTCTGGTTTCGAGGAACTTGGAGAAGAAGTTGGAGGAAGCGGCTACAATGCAGCGGTGCCAGAGGTTGTCGAGCTCGCGAGAGTCCAGTATCTTCTCTATGGGGTATTTGATGGAGAGTTTGGCTTGGTGGTTGCGGTAGGCCTCTGCCTGTTTGAGCAGGTGAATCAGGGCGCGTATTCTTTCCGTTGCCTTTTTGTCGGTAAGCGGGCTGTTGTCGTTGTCGCAGTGTTGGGCCGCAAGAGCCAGCAATTTGCAGAGTTGTTCCGTATGGGGGCGGTAGGCGGCATCTTCTATGCCAAGCTGTTGGGTAAGAGCAAGCCAAGCGGTATCGTATGCCTCTGCGGTGCTTATGTAGGCGGAGAGGGCTTTGTGCAGCTTGTCTTCCCACCCGGTGCTGTACTGCACACGGCGCATATCTGCCGCAACGCCGGGGTATAGGTGCTCTACGGTGCGGAACACATGGGCCATCTCTTCATAATCATTCAGCAGGGCTAGTTTGTCTGCTCGCGTTATGGCCTCGGGTTGGGCGGTGCAGGGGGTAAACTCCGGCATGCCGCTGTGCTCCAGCAAGAGGTTGAGGTCGTCGTTAAGTGTGCCGTCGTCCGGCCGGGTTGCGTGTATTTCTGCCGGGTAGGCGGCCAGTTCTTTTTTTCTGGCGGTGAGGTCCTGCACGGCTTCACTCCAGTTTTTGATGGATTCCGGGGTGCTTTTGGCAGCCTCCAGTGCATCCTTAAACTGCATGACAACGTTTTTCTTGTTGCATTTGTTGGAGTGCATTTCGAGGCAGAAATCCCCCAGCCCGATGCGTTTGAGGCGTTTGTGTACAACGGAAAGTGCGGCTGTTTTTTCTGCAACAAAGAGCACGGTTTTGCCGGAGCCCATGCAGTGGGCAATCATGTTGGCAATGGTTTGGCTTTTGCCGGTTCCGGGCGGGCCGTTGAGCACAAAGTTTTTACCCATGCCGGCGGCCAATACGGCAGAGAGCTGGGATGAGTCTGCCGAGAGCGGTGTGTAGATGGTCTCGGGGTTGTGGCGGGTTGGGTCGTCTAAGCTGCACAGTTCGGGGAAATCCACTTGAGCCGGGAAGGGACCTTCGTCGTCCGATGCCAAGTGCGCAACGATGCGGTTTTGCATCATTTCTTCCCCGCGCTCGCACATGTCTTTCCACATGGGGTATTTGGAGAAGGAGAGGATGCCCAGGGTGCAGGTTTCGATAACCTCCCAATCGGCGTGCTCGCGGATGGCTTTGCGAACGGAATTGAAGATGGTGCCAATATCCAGCCCATGCGCATCTTGCGGCAGTTCTTCCTGCTCCAGCTCGGGGATGCGGAGGTTGTAAGCCTCTTTGAGCATTTCCAACAGCGTGCGGTTAATCTCCGGGGGGTCGTCGTCGTTGTTGTTCAGGGTGAATCCGGCTTTGTTGGCCTTGCGTGTCAGTTTAACTGGTATCAGCACCAAGGGGGCGTATAAGGTGCGCTTTTTGCGGTCCCCGGTGTGGGTCCATTTCAGGAATCCGCATGCCACATAAAGCGTGTTGTTGCCGCTTTCTGCCATGTTGGTTTTGGCATTGCGGTAGATGGTGAGGATGCGTTTCTGCAGCTGCTCTTCGGAGAGGTTTTTGCGGGATACAACGGCGAGCAGGTCGTTGTTTTTGTACATGTCCTCGGCCTGGGTGCGGTAGATTTCTTCCAGTGCCTCCGGAGATTTTTCTTTGATGGCGGCTGCAATTTTGCGGCCCAGGGCCTCGGGGGCACTGCGCAGGCGGAAGGTTTGATCCGCACTTAAGCGGTTTTCAAAATCAATGACATCCGGTACCACCAAACGCACTAAATGGCGGTCGATGGGGGCGTTGAGCATGGCGTTTTTGAGCGACAAATCGAGCAATTTGAGCTTCCACACATCCATGCGGGCCATGTTGCTTTGCTCTGTTTCGGGGATGATTTCTTCGGCATCGTCCTGCGGTTCTTCGGGGGCGGTTTCCGGCTCGAAGGTGTCTTGGTCTTGCAGCGGTGTGCTGTCCAGCGGTTTAACGGTGCCGCCGTTTTCCGTTTGTTCACCGCAGATGGGGGTAACACCTGCGGACCATATGCGTACAATGTCCAGTGCCAGAAACTCCTCTCCGTCTTTTTGGTTGAGCAGGTTGCGGCGGCCTTGCTCGGAGGCGTCGCGGAAGGAGGCTGCCGTGCTGTCCGTAGAATGGGTGAGCATGGTGGTTTCCAGCACATGCAGCTCGCCCAGCTCTACCAAGTTACGGATGCCTTCCACATGCTCGGTAATGGGTTTGGGCAAAATCTCGTTCTCCATGCGGATGCCGATAAAGGCGTGCTCTGGCACCAAAATGATAACCGGGTTAAAGCCTGCCTGTGCGTAAACGGCAGCCAGCATGGCGGTGGAGTCTAAACAGGTGGCACACCCCCCTTGCAGAATTTGAGAAGGTGTGCGTACTTTTTGCCCTTCGCCGGCAAAATACCAGCTGCGCGGGGGCAGGGCATAGGTAAGCTTGTAGTTGGCAATGGCATTCCATATGGCGTGCAATTGGTTGATGATGGTGGCACGCTGGTTTTTGTACCCGGAGAAGGTGCTGTTCAGGCCGTTGCTTTTGAGGATTTCTCCTGCTTGGTGGATGATGGTATCCACCGCAGGGTCGTTGGGCATCACCAAGGCTGCCAGCATGTGCGGAGACATGCCCGCACCTGCCCATACATTGCGTGGTGCCCAGGAAAATGCTGCGGTTTGCTCGTCGAGCAGGGTGGCTCCGTTGTATACTTTAACGGTGGCTTGCCCCGGCTCGTCTTCTGTTAAATCTTTGAGGCGTTTTATGTCTAATACCCCGCATTCGCATGCCGTTTCAATGGTTTCTCCGGCTCCGATGTGGCCTATGTTGTAGCGCAGGTCGGCCACGAAGTCCGGGTGAAATGAAATGGTGAAACCGAGGTCGAACAACTCGGTGTCGGAGGTAATGTGTACCTTTTTGACGATAGGTGTATCATTAACCAGATATACGGATGAAATTCTGGGTACAGTTTCTAATACGGTGCGAATATTCATATAATATTGGGTATCCTAATAATAAAAAAGTTAGCGATTTTGCAGGAATTTGATGATGCCGCGGCCGAGGGTGCGGGCAAATTTTTCTGCATTATCGGGGTTGGAGAGGAATTTTGCGTGTTGAGGGTTAGAGAGGTAGGTGACTTCGGTAATCAGTGCCGGGACGTACGATTCGTTGCAGGCGTTGAGCCAATCTCCGCCGCCTTTACGGCCATCTGTACGCAAGACAATACCGCAGGGGCGGTTATTGTTGGGCAAGCCGTGGTTCATGAGCTCTTCGTTCAGGGTTTGAGCCATGGTGTTGGCAAGGGTAACACCTTCCTCGTTGCAATAAAAAGCACCTTGGTTGCATACAAGCCATTTGTTGGAGTTGCTGTTGTGGTGCAGGTAGATGACGGCGGCGGGTTTTTGGTCCAGCGCGTAGTTGGTGCTGAGCATACCCACGGCCATGCGTTTGGGGTGGTGTTTGGAGCGGTAGATGCCGGTGGGTACCGGGGACTTGACGTGGTGTACCTCCGCTTTTTCTGCGGCCTTAGCCAATTTTTTATCGGTGGGGATGTCGCCCCTGTTGCAAATGAGGCATTGGTAGCCGGCGGCCTCCAGCTCTTGTTTAATGAAGCCGGCGTAACGGTACCAGAACTCGGTTTCTTCTATCACACCGTATTGGGCGTTGGGGGTGCGTGCCCCTTGCCCGCCGCGCTTGGGGTGGTAGTAGTGGCCTATGTCGAGCACCACTACGTTGGATTCTCTCGCCTGCCGCTTCATTTGTATTTGGTAACAGCCGCCCAATAACAGTGTGGCAAATGCGGATAATGTCAGAATAATGCGGTGCATGGTGTGTAAGACTCAGGTAAGCGGTAATTCGTTCTGCCCGTTGAGCGGTAAGGCCCCGATTTTTTTATAAGCACTGGGCATGGCTTCGCGGCCACGCGGTGTGCGCTTAATGTAGCCTTGCATGATGAGGAATGGCTCGTGCACGTCTTCTATGGTAGATTCATCTTCCCCCACGGCTACGGCAAGAGACGATAACCCCACCGGCCCGCCGCCGAATTTGTAGATAATTGTCTCTAACAGGCGTTTGTCCATTTCATCCAACCCGTCTTCGTCTATGTCTATCATGCTCAGGGCGGCATGTGCTACGGCATCGGTAATGCGGCCATCGTGTTTTACTTGGGCAAAGTCTCTCACCCAACGCAGCAGGGCATTAGCCACGCGCGGGGTGCCGCGGGAGCGCCGTGCAATGGCCAATGCCCCGCCGGGTTGCAGGTCTATATCCAACAGCCCGGCAGAGCGGTGCAAAATGGCACAAAGCTCTTGGGCAGAGTAGTAGTCCAGCCTGTTAACCAGCCCGAAACGCGAGCGCAGCGGCCCGGTGAGCATGCCGGCGCGAGTGGTGGCCCCAACCAGGGTGAAACGCGGTAGGTTGAGCTGGATGCTGCGTGCGTTGGGTCCTTGGTCGATGATGATATCGAGGCGAAAATCCTCCATCGCAGGGTACAGGTACTCTTCTATGGCGGGGTGGAGGCGGTGGATTTCGTCTATAAACAACACGTCTCCCTTTTCAACCCCGGTGAGGATGCCGGCTAAATCTCCCGCTTTTTCGATTTGCGGCCCGGAGGTAGTATGCAGTTTATGCCCCACGGCATTGGCAATGATGTTGGCCAGCGTTGTTTTGCCTAACCCGGGCGGGCCGCTCAGCAGCACATGGTCCAGCACATCACCGCGCATGCGTGCTGCTTCCACCATGAGCATGAGCCGCTCTTTCACCTTCTCCTGCCCGCAAAATTCGCTGAAAGCCGGTGGTCTTAAAGAGAGATCGTAGCTGCCGGTGGGGGCATTGGCCATGCGGCTGTATACGGAGTCTGCCATATGCGTTAATTGCAGAAGCCAGCAATGATTTATTATTTTATGCCTCCTAACACCTGTATTTCATACGGAGCTACGCCGCCTTGCTGCTGTTGTTGGCAAGAGCTAGCTGCCAGCGTGGCAGCTGTTGCAGCCACGGCGGCTGCCGTCTTGATAATAACCGGGTATTTAGGCTTTTCCTGTTTTTGAGTCGCTTTAATTTCCATGCCCTTATATTAGCACAATCGGCGGGTGGGTTCAATGATATTTTTTTTGTTAAAAGGCGCATGCTTGTTGGTTGTTTCAAAACTTCCGGCTTGCCATGCGGGCGCGTCTTTGCTAACATGTATGCAATGAAAATGAAATCCATAGCATGTGCTGTAGCGGCGGTGCTTTCGCTGTCTGCATACGGCCAACAGGTTTTACCCGTAGCGGGGGATGAAGATCATGCCGCTATTACAGAGACGAATGCGGAGCGCGATGCCCGTTTGGCGTGGTGGCGAGATGCCAAATTCGGCATGTTTATTCACTACGGCCTTTACTCCGGTTTAGCGGGCGAGTTTAAGGGGGTGCAGGGCGGCTCGGAATGGATACAGACCAACCTGGAGTTGGACACAGAGACTTATGCCGCAGAGGCTTTGCCGCTTTTTAAGCCGGCACCGGGCTGTACCGATGTGTGGGCCGAGCTGGCCAAGAAAGCCGGCTGCAAATACATGGTGCTTACTTCTAAACACCACGATGGTTTTGCCTTGTTCGATACCCCGACATCGGACTATACCTCTGCTGCGCATCATGGCCGCGATTTGGTGAAAGAGTTTACGGATTCCGCCCGCAAGCAGGGCATGCGCGTAGGCTTGTACCACAGTGTGATAGACTGGCACCACCCCGCATATGATAACACGATTTGCCCGGATTTGTGCTACCCCGATAACCAGGAAAAAATGCTCAAGGAGCGAGGCATCCCGCGAGACCACGCCACCTACCAAACATACCTGCACAGCCAAGTGCGCGAGCTGATGACCAAGTATGGCACCATCGACATCATGTGGTGGGATTACTCGCAAGGTGCGGCCTCCGGCGAGCGTGGGTGGAAAGCCCCGGCGCTGATGGATATGTGCCGCAGCATCAACCCCGGCGTTATCATGAACAACCGCTTGTATGCCTTCTCCGGGTTCGATACCTCTCGCGACGGCGTGCAGCTCGACCTGCGTTGCGGTGACTACACCACCCCGGAAAAACGCATCCCCGAAAAAGGCTACCCCGGCATAGACTGGGAATCCTGCATGACGGTGGGCGACAAATGGGGCTACAACCGCTACGACCTTCGCTACAAGACCCCGGCCATGGTGATTCGCCAGCTGGAGGAGTGCTCTGCCAAAGGCGGCAACCTGCTGCTCAACATCAACCCCAAGGCAGATGGCTCTATACCCCGCCCGGTGGTAAAAGTCTTTACCGTTGTGGGGCAATGGATGGAGGTGAACGGCTCTGCCATTTACGGCAGCCGCCCCATGTACTCTGTACATTTGCCCGATGGGTGGATGTGCAGCCGCACCGGCAAGGACCTCAACATCTTTCCCCCTTCCCTCGGCATTACGCTGGAGAGCACCGTGCAGGTTTCCGTACCGGCGGCTAGCCTGGCATTGCCGGCAGATTTGTCTGCGCTTAACGTGCAGGTGTTGGGCAACGAAGCCGTGGAGGTACCGGCTGTGGTAAAAGACGGTAATTTGGTGCTGAGCATACCGGCGCGTGCATGGGCAGAGGCGGTAGAGTTTATGCCCGTTATTCGCGTATATGGTGTAGCTCGCTGACTGTAAAATATATGCACACATCTTCCGTATACAACTTGCCCAAACTGCTCAACGGCCAGTATATGCTTACGTCCGTTTTGCGGGAAACGGCAGATACCGTAGTATACGCCGCTGCTCAAAAAGACCTGCGCCGTGAGGTTGCGGTGGAATCCCTCCGCCCGGAGTGTATGAGCCACCCTCAAAAGGTGCAGGCCTTTTTGGAAACCGCGCGCGCCCAAGCCCGCATGGGCGGCAAGTTTGTGGCCACGGTGTTGGAGCTGTTGTATGCGGAGGATACATGGCATATTGCCCGAGAGCGCATACAGGGCAGCCCGGTTGATGAGTTGTTAGCCGCCGGGGAAAAAGGCTGCTCTGCCACGCTTTGCGAGTTAATGCTGGCATTGATTCGTAATTGCATCAAACACGATATTTTGGGGATTAATACTGCCCCGTTTTCTATCCAGAATGCCCACTTTATGGGCTTATCGTTCCGCTTTGATAATTTGGCGCGCAGCGGAACACGGGCAGAGAATGCCACAAGCCGGGATATATGCAACGCTGCGCGAGAGCTGCTGCCGATAGTGGATGTAGCCTCTCCCCGTGCAGATGATTTGTTGTTAATCTTCCGCAACATTTTGCGGGTATCGAGCTGGCAGGTGCTCACCCCGTTGGATGTGCATGAGGAATTTGTGCGTTTGCAATTTTTGCTGATGCGCGCCGAATAAAGCGGCAGGCACATGCCGTGCCGCGCATGCTATGCCCAATTACGGGTTTGACTTTTGGGGCGATTTAGTGTAATCTGCTCCGCGTTATGTGGACAGGACGTTTTTCTCAGGCAACGGCAGACCTTGTGTTGAAGTATGGCGAATCCGTTTCGTACGACTGGAAACTCTACCGGCATGATGTAGCCGGTTCCATCGCGCATGCGCGTGCTCAGCTGCACGCCGGCATGCTCTCTCAAGAGGAGTTTGATGCCATAGAAGCAGGTCTGAACAGTATTTTGGCAGATATTGAAGCGGGGCACTTTGATTGGTCCGTCAAGTTGGAGGATGTGCACATGAACATCGAAAGCGAGCTGACCCGCCGCATCGGAGCCCCCGGTGCCAAGTTGCATACGGCGCGCTCCCGCAATGACCAAGTTGCCACCGATACCCGCTTATATTGCCGTGCAGAGATAGACAACACACTTTCTTTGTTGCAGGATATGCAACGAGCCTTGTTAGCCAAGGCAGAGGAGTATGCCGAGGTGCGTATACCCGGTTATACTCACTTGCAGCGCGCCCAACCCGTTACCGTGGGCCACCACCTGTTGGCTTATGTGGAGATGTTGGGCAGGGATGTAACTCGCCTGCAAGATTGCCGCCGCCGCCTTAATGTGTCGCCGCTGGGCTCCGGGGCTATTGCCGGTTCCACCATCAATTTGGATCGCGCAGGTATTGCTGCCGAGCTGGGCTTTGATGCCGTCTCCGAAAACTCTATGGACGCCATTGCAGACCGCGACTATATTATGGAGACGCTCTTCTGCCTTTCCCTTATCGGCACGCACCTCAGCCGCCTCAGCGAAGACCTCGTGCTGTGGAGCAGTGCAGAGTTCGGCTTCTGCACTTTGTCCGATGCGCATACCACCGGTTCTTCCCTCATGCCGCAAAAGAAAAACCCCGATGTGTCGGAGCTCACGCGCGGTAAGAGCGGGCGCCTGTACGGTAACTTGGTGAGCGTTATGGTAGCAGTTAAAGGGCTGCCGCTTACCTATAACCGAGATTTGCAGGAAGATAAGGAACCTTTGTTCGACTCCTTTGAGACGGTTGCTCTGGCCTTGCGTGTTAATGCAGAAATGATTGCCGCCATGCGCATGAATGAGGACAAATGTGCAGCCGCTGTTGCTGACCCGCTGTTGCTGGCAACCGATCTTGCGGATTACTTAGTGCGCAGGGGGGTGCCGTTCCGCCATGCGCACGAGCTTGTAGGCAAAGCCGTGGCCGTGGCCGTGGGCTCTGCCACACCGCTTAATCAGCTCACCCTCGAGCAATTCCGCGAAATCTCCCCGGAGTATGGAGAGGATGTGCACAGCGTCTTTAACCTTGACCGCGCTTTTGCTCTCCGCACCAACCCCGGAGCCCCCAACCCGGCTAATACCGCCCGCCGTATTGCGCATTGGAAATCGCTGCTCGGTTGAGCACTTGGCCTTATTTCATCTACTGCTGCTTATACTTGTGCCTATGCCTGCGGGAGCGTAGGGGAGTTGAGGTATGGGGCGAGAATTTGCAGAAGCAGCTCGCGGAAGCGATGGATGCTCGCAAAGTAGTTGGGGTATGCTTTTTTCAGTTGTTGAATGGAGTTCATTTTGACGAGAACGACATGGCGGTGTGCCGTGTCGGCGGCGTTTTTCCCTTCTTCGCGTACATAGGTAGCGTATGCGTCATCATATTCGTGGTCGGAATAATGACGAACAGTAGCAATTTTTTCCTCAGCATCAAATACAAGCAAGACGTGCCCGCTCTTCTTCGCGTTGGCAGAGGTGAGGGTATCTGTGAGGGTAAAACCATCCATCACTTTTAATACCCCGAGCTCCTCGACTTTGCGCATTAGGGAACGGCAGATATCATCCTGAGATAACGCCTCATGCGCCGGCATTACAGGTTGTTTTTCTTTGAGCGCAATAGCACTGGAGGCAAGAGCAAAAAAATTTAACCATTCTTGGCTCCCTTTGCTTGATTTGAAATTCTCGCCCATGAATGCTTCAAAAATTTCCACGGCTGTGGCCCAAATATGCTGAAGCTTTGTGCGCAGTTGCATTTCGATACGCAACCCTTCGTAATCTTGCTTGTCCGGGTGTTTGGTGTGATAGCTGAACACGAGGTGAATGCCTCGGTACCCGGAACTTTTGGGTGTAGAGATGTAGTCGTCTATACGCACTAGTTTGTGAGAAAGCCTTGTGGACGAATGGGTATAGAGTTCTTTGAGTGCATTTAATTTCTTAATGTTGGGAAGTATGACCCGTATGCCGCCGATATCGTGCATGCGTTTAAGCTGCATGCCTTCAAAGCGTTGCAATTTGTCCAGAATAGTCGGCTTTCTTTTGATGCGCTGCGCAATGATGACATCCGAGATTTTTAAAGCTTCTATCCTTTTTCTCAATGTCGCCTGAAATGTGTTAAGCGGCATCGCGTGGAGAGACCGGAAGTTATCTAAGACACTCAATGCCCACTCTTTTTCCTGTTGGGTGAGCGTTTCTGCGTGTCGCAGCAAATCGCCGGCTTTGATGATTTGCTTGCCGCTGTATTGCCTTTTTTCGAATGGAGACATGACCTGTGAAATCCGCAAAATAATCTAGCATAGTTTTGATTATGTGTCAATGATAGACGCGGAATTTTGAGCACTTGACCTTGTTTAATGAATGCCCACTTTTCCGGCTCTGCGGTCAATGCCGCTGATGTCGTGGTTAGGTTCTGCCCATTCCGGGTCGAGCCCGGTTACGATGGGGAAGGTGAGCGCGCCAAGTGTAAAGAAACTTGCTATGTCTACAGCTGCTCCGGCAAAGGCTAAGGGTTGTAGTGCATAGTTGTACCATTCTCGCCGCACGGGGAGGTGTAAGGCAAAACGGTGGGCCGTCATACCATGCATTTTCTGTTTGCCGAGGTGGGTAGTTCCTTTTTTATCAAAATTTTCCGCCGGGCCGATGTAGGTAATGCCCGGCATGGAATATTTTTGTTGAGCGATGCGGAAGATGTGTTTCTCTACCGGCAAGTGCTTCATTTCCTCATATGTGGGGATGTGCCGGTAGGTACACCAGCAGTACTTATTGTTCAGACCGTTGCAGTATTCGATTAAGGCGGTGTCTCGTGCCACATAGACAATGGGTACCTCTGCGTAGGTCTCCCCGTTTTTGCTGTATAAATCTATGGCGTAGGGAAAACCCTCTCTAAGGTCTGTAGAGGCTTCCCCTGCCGGTAGCACTTTCGGCTCGGTTCTCCCTATGTCGCTTATGCTCCCCGCTATATCGGTACTAATGCAGTTGCTCAGCAGCACTGCCGGTAAGATGAAGTGAAATTTTCTCATATTATTCTACTATTGTTAATCCGCCCAAGGTAAAAATCCGCGAAAAAATTTAATTTTTCGTCCTAATTTGTCTCGTTTCTCCGTTGCATGATTAAAAAAAAGAAGATTAGTCTTGCCTAACTCAAACAATTAGGGTTACAATGAGCATTGATTAAGGAAGCTGCCGCAAACGGTGGTGGCCATCTTTCGTTTTTCTCTAAAAACAACAACGAAACTATGCAGTACACACACGAAGTAGAACACATGTGTTGCGTCAAGAAGGGCTGCAATCACGGCCCGGCTCCCATCCCTCAGGAGGGTGCATGGACCGCAGTCACGAAGACCGAGGAAATT
>SUVM01000056.1 GCA_015062015.1 Akkermansiaceae bacterium
GGTTTCCCACGCGCAGTGTTGCGCGGTGTAGAGGTCTTCCTCCCCGGGAATCCAGCCAATGGCCGTGGGGTAGAAAATAATTTCCGCACCCTGCATGGCCGTAAGGCGTGCCGCCTCCGGGTACCACTGGTCCCAGCAGATGAGCACGCCGATGCGCCCGTAGCGCGTCTCGAAACACTTGTAGCCCAAATCTCCCGGCGTAAAGTAAAACTTTTCTTCAAAACCGGGGTCTTGCGGTATGTGCATCTTGCGGTATATCCCTAAAAAGGTGCCGTCTGCATCTATTACCCAAGCTGTGTTGTGGTAAATGCCGGTAGCGCGTTTCTCAAACCCGGCCGCCACAATAACAATGCCCAGCTCTTTTGCCAAAGCGCACAGAGAATCCGTCCACGGCCCCGGTATGGGGTCTGCCGTGTCAAACAGGTCGCAGTCTTGCGTGCGGCAAAAATACAGGGTGGTGCACATTTCTTGTGTGCAAACGATGTTGGCGCCACCTGCCGCGGCCTCGCGGATGGCGGCTTCTTGCAAACGCTTGTTTTCTGCCGGTTCTGCTACGGCCTCTTGCTGAATCAGTGCAATTTTGGGCATACGCGCGTTATTATACCATGCCCCGGCTTATGGTGCAAGCCATATGGCTTAATTTTTAGGGTAATCTTTTTGGGCGGTTTCGGCAATATTTCCATTGCTCGGTGCCCGTAGGATGTACAGCAGGGCGCAGGCTCCCATGGCAAAGGGGTAGTAGAGATAGGGGATGATGTCTAAGGCGGTAAGGCCGGCCAGAGAGGCTGCGGCAAGCAGCTGCGCACCGTAGGGAATGACAGCTTGGGTGATGCAAGAGAACGTATCGAGCAAGCCGGCGGTGCGAGCCGGGGGGATGTTGTGTTTTTTTGCGACACGGCGGGCAATATTGCCAACCGCCACAATGGCAACGGTATTGTTGGCGGTGCAGAGGTTAGCCAGCGATGCCATGAGGCCGATGCAAAGCTCTGCGCTCTGGCGGCCGCGTATATGCCGGGAGAGGTGTGTAATAATGTAGCTGAGCCCGCCGTTGTAGCGAATGAGCTCCAGCATACCTGCCGCCAGCAACGTAACGATAATGAGCTCTCCCATGCCGGTAATGCCGTTACCCATAGCCCCGGCCCAATTCGTCAGAGTGGCTCCCGGCGTACACAGTACCTCAATGCCGGTGGCAACAATGCCCAGAAACAGCACTTTGATAACGTTCATACCGCAGATGGCACTAATGAGTACCAGCAGATACGGAATCACCGTTGCGTAGTTGGTGTGCTCTATGCTGTGCGCCGGGGGGTGTAGTTGCCTCGGCATGCAATAGAGCAGCAGGATGCCGATGGCTGCAGGCAGTACAATGCGCAGGTTTGCCCGGAATTTGTCTTTCATGGCACAGCCTTGGGTGCGGGTTGCGGCAATGGTGGTATCGGAGATGAAAGAGAGGTTGTCGCCGAAAAAGGCACCGCCCACCACGGCCCCTGCCATCATCCCTGCGTGGCAGCCGGCATCGGCAGATAACCCGGCTGCAACCGGCATCAGCGCCACAATGGTGCCCACCGAGGTGCCGATGGATAAGGATATGAGGCATGCCGCCAAAAAAACACCCGGCAGCAGCATGTTGGCCGGCAAAAGGTTGAGTGTGAGCTGCACCATGGCATCCACAGCCCCGATGTGTTTTGCCCCGCTGGCAAAAGCCCCGGCCAGGATGAAAATCCAAATCATCATCATGATGTTGCTGTGTGCCGCCCCGGCAGAGAATCGCTCCACGCGCTGCACAAAGCTTTTGGGCTTGCACACCATAAACGCCCAACCCGCCGCTGCCAAAAATGCTATCGCTACCGGCATTTTGTAAAAATCCCCCGCCACCAGAGAGCTTACCACATATACCAGAAAAAACACCCCCAACGGGCTTAGGGTCGTTAGCCCTCGCCGATGGTTAACGTACGGTAACTCTCTCTCTGTTTGCCTTGCCATGCCGCTATTGTAGCAATTCCTTTATATTTGGTAAAGCGTTTTTACAGATATGTTCGGCCGCATGGAGCATGGCTTCACCGCCCTCTCTCATGATATTAACTCTGCTAAACTTTGCTTCGTGTAGGCTAAGTTTTGCAAATTCTTGTCCTGTGCGCGGCTAAGTTTTGTTTTTTTTGACAGGGGGGGATATAAAAAATCCCGCCCGTGCGTGTTAGCACACAGGCGGGATATGAAAAATCAAAAATCCAAAATCAAAAATCCAAAATCAGTAGTGTCCTCCTCGGGGGCCGTTAAACCACTTCCAAGCGGTTTCGACGATGTGGAGGGCATCTTGGTGTTTGGGCACCCAGCCGAGCACCTCTGCGGCCTTGCGGGCATCTGCAATAAGGCGTGGCGGGTCGCCCTCGCGGCGGGGGCCGTACTCCACAGGGGCTTTTTGGCCGGTCACTTTTTCGGCGGCATCGATAATCTCTTTCACGGAGAGCCCTTTGCCGGTGCCGAGGTTAAACCAGTTGGTATCGCCGCCTTTCATGAGGTAATCCAGCGCGCGCAGGTGGGCATCTGCCAAGTCATCCACATGGATGTAGTCGCGGATGCAGGTGCCGTCCGGCGTGTCGTAATCGGTGCCGAACACGGTGATGGCAGGGCGCTCGCCCTTGATGGCCTGCAAAATCACGGGGATGAGGTGAGACTCCGGCTCATGATCCTCGCCGATAAGACCGTCCTCGGAAGACCCGGAGGCGTTGAAGTAGCGCAGGAAGACGCTCTTGAGACCGTAGGCGCGCTCGCAATCCTTACACACGCGCTCCAGCATGAATTTGGAGGCACCGTAGGGGTTGATGGGGTCTTGTTTTTCTGTCTCGGGGATGGGTACCTGCGTGGGCACACCATAGGTGGCACAGGTGGAGGAGAACACGAAGCGCTTGCAGCCGCCCAGCATCATGGCTTTGAGCAACACAAGGGGCTTGGCGATGTTGTTTTCGTAGTATTTGATGGGATCCGTCACGGACTCTCCCACTTGGATGAAAGCGGCAAAGTGAATCACGGCATCAAAATTGCCGTTGATGAGCAAGGGGTAAACCACAGCGGGGTCTCCCAAGTCACCTTTAACCAGCTTAACTTCTTTGTCTACAATGGCGGCAGGGTGACCGTATACCATGCTGTCCAGCACGGTGACGTCTGCCCCGGTCTTAACAAGTTGGCGCACGGTGTGAGAGCCGATGTAACCGCAACCGCCGGTAACGAGCACTTTCATATGATGATTTGTTGTTGTTGATGTTAAGTTTTTTACAGCATGGCGGCTAACATGGCCTCCAGCTTACGGATGTCTGCCGCAAAGCGGCGAATGCCGTCTGCCGTCTTTTCTGTTGCCATGGCATCTTCGTTAAAGAGGAAACGGAAACTCTTCTCGTCTGCCGGTATGCGCTCTATATCGCTAGCCTTGGCGGCTTCTTCGTTGAGGCAGGGAGCAACAGGTTCCTCGCTTGCGGCAAGCTCTGCCAACAGCCCGGGAGAGATGGTAAGCAGGTCGCAGCCGGCAAGTGCCAGCACCTCTCCCTTGTTGCGGAATGAGGCACCCATGATTTGTACCGGGTAGCCAAACTTTTTGTAGTAGTTGTAAATGGTGCGTACGGAGACAACGCCGGGATCCGTCTCTGCCGTGTATTCTTCCTTAGTGTTGGCTTTGAACCAGTCCAGAATGCGACCCACGAAGGGAGAAATGAGGCGCACACCGGCCTCTGCACATGCTACGGCCTGCACCAAGCTGAACAAGAGGGTAAGGTTGGTGTGGATGCCTTCTTGCTCCAGGACTCGGGCGGCTTGGATGCCCTCCCATGTAGAGGCGATTTTGATGAGAACGCGCTCGCGGGGAATGCCGGCAGCCTCGTACATGCCCATGATGCTGCGTGCGCGGGCTACCGTGGCCTCGGTGTCGAAAGAAAGGCGGGCATCTACCTCGCTGGATACGCGGCCGGGAACCCGCTTCAGAATCTCCAGTCCAAACGCTACGACAACTTTGTCGACAATTTCGTCCATCAGGGCCGGGCTTACTTCGCGTCCTTTGTAGGGAGCTACTGCGGCCTCTACAATGCTGCGGTATTCCGGCTTGGCGGCGGCTGCAAGAATGAGGGATGGGTTGGTGGTGGCATCTTGCGGGGTAAACTCTTCCATTTGGCGGAAGTCGCCTGTATCTGCCACTACGGTGGTGTATTGCTTCAGTTGCTCAAGTTGTGTTGCCATAAGCGTGGTAAATTGTATTACACGCCTATATTACCACACGATAGGGCAGAGTTCAAGCCGCTATTTGATTTTCTTGTTCTTTATTGCCGTGGGGGGGCGCACTTTGGCAGAGATAACATTCATGCTGTTACCGGTGTTGGGTAGCAATTCAGTTTGTAGAAGCGTCAGTTTTCAGTTTCCGCATGTTTTGCTTGAAAAATCAGTTATTTTGTAGTAGTATGGGCACGAGAACAGAGAGTTCTTAAATATGTTATGAAAGTACCTTACCTGATTTCCTCTATAGTTGCAGCAGCGTGTTTAAGCAGCACTCCGGCGGCTGCTTTGTCTGTGCAAGAGCCCACTACTTCCGCAGAGTCGGCGGTGCAGGAGTACGAGCATGCCCGGAAAGAGCTGTGTGATAACGGAGTTAAATTAATTGCTCTTATGGAAGGCGTACAGGACCGTGCATCGGCAGATGCAGCGGCCGAGCCTTTGCGAGATATGTTGATAAAACATGACGTGTTAACGGAAAGGTTCAATATTACGCCGGAATCCTTCCGTGCCGACTTAGAGGCTCTGGGTATATCTCAAAATCGAGCCGAGCAAGCTTGGGAGCGCCTTTATCAAAATGGTTTTTATGGGTCAGTAGCGTTGGCTAAAACGTTTGATGTGCCTGTATCTGCCATGGCAGAGGTGCAGCCGGCCACGCCCGAGATATTGGCAGATTTGCAGGCTGCCTTGGTGGATGCTGCGGCAACTTGCGGTGTAGAATTGCAAGGCGGACCGGGTACAACACCGGATACAGCGTGGCTCATGCCGGCTGAGGATGCCGTTGCGTTGGAGTACAAAATTTTGCGTGCCTTACCCCCGGTGTTTGAGATGGACTCCCAATATTTATGTCAGGATGATACAAACGGAAACGGGCGTATCTATGATACCCATGTATTGATTTTCTGTCAGGGAGATGCCATATACCGCGCCGAGGTTTGGTTTGATATTTCCGCATATTGGAAACAACAAACAGCAGATGAGGCACGGGACCCCGATACAACGTCTTCTTACACCCCGGAGCAGCGGCAAGCGGCTTTGCAAGAGGCTGTTGCCATTTTGCAAGAAGCTTATCAAACCGTTCTGCGTGTGCACGATAAAGATTCGGCAGATGCTGCCGTTCAAACTCTTGAAACCCTCAGTGCCCGGTTCGGCGAATTGACGGATAATGAGTTGGATGGTATGGAGATACAAGAGTTGTTAGAAGCCTTGGAGGAAGCCGGTATTACGGAAGAATTGTTGGAAGCCTCTGCCGATAAACTTGAAGAGGCCGGGTTTTATGGCTCCGACGCCTTGAAGAACTTCACCGGCGGATTTTTTTAATGAACTCCCCCCCCCTCTCTCTCCCTATTGCCGCGTAGTGGTGCAGAGAGGGGGCTGTTTATAGTTAAGCCTTGGTTGCTAACATGCTATTGGGGTAGGTTAGCACGCGTGCGGGGTGGTGGAGGTAATCTTTGGGGCAGGAGACAAGGGAGACGGTAACGGCGGATGCCGGGAGGCCGAATGCGCCGCAGATGAGCTTGCGGTAGCCGCGCATTTGGTGGGCGTAGTGGTCGAGGAGCCAAGACTCGAATGTGGTGTACCCGTCTCGGGGACCGGGTTTATTGGTCTTGAAGTCGATGATGTGGGCTGCTACCACTTGTCCCGCAGCATCATATGTGAGCACCAGGCGGTCAATGGTGGCGGATACCCACTCATCGTTTTCGTTAATGGCCTCCACGGCTTGTTCATTGTACACCTCTTGCCCGGGGCGGTGGGTGAAGAGTGCTGCGACATCCGCTTGTTGTAAGGCGCGGTATACCACCGCCTGCTCATCATTTTGCGGGGCGGAGAAGGGGGGGGCTCCCGCAGTGTTCAGCCACAGGATTTGTTCCCACGTTTCGTGCACTTTCGTGCCGAACTCTGCGCCATCCGCAGAGCCACCGTATACGGCTGCGAGCGGGGGGGTGTCCTCTGCCTCCGTCTGCTGCTTATCTTCCGCCGCTGCCATTTGGGACGGGTTTACGCGCATACGGCGGGGGACGGCGGTGCCAAGTTTGGGCTTCTCCGTTGTTTGCAGAGCGGCAGCGGTGCTTGTATCCGGCTTATCGTACCAATTTGACTCACCTTTGAGTTTGAATGTTTGCGCCTCGGTAATTTTATCGAGAGGGGGCTTAGACTCGGGAGCCATCAGCGCGCACGCTTGGCGGAGGAGCCCGCTTACGGAGCGAGCCGGGGCTTTCCAATCGTAGGTGATTTTTCCGGTTTTTTTGTTTTCTTTAATTTCGAGCAGACGCGCGCCGTGGCAGATGATGTAATTGGCGTGTTTTGCGCGGGTGACGGATACATAGAGCAGGTTGTAGGCTTCTTTGCGCTGCTGTTGTTGCCAGCGGCCGGCGAGGGCGGTGAAGGTGCTGCCGAAGTGGGGCCAATCATCCTTACCGCAGGGCGGGAGGATGAGGGATTTGTTGTCTTCGGAAATAAAGTATTTGAGTTCCGACTCTGCATCCACAGCCTTTGCGGCGGGGTAGGGGAGGATGACGGCATCGAACTCCAGCCCCTTGCTCTTGTGCATGGTCATAATCTGAACAGCGCCGGTAGCACCGGCAGCTTGCACGCAAAGGTTTTTCATGTGCAGCACCCAGTCCGCCAGGGAGCCTCCGTTGGTGTCAAATGCGAGGGCCTCGTTTTCCCAGCAGCGGATAATGGCGCGGTTTTTTTCTGCATCTTCCGCCGGTAGGGTGGTGAACAACTTGAGAACCACAGCATGGTAGCCGGTGTTTTGCAGCTCTTGCAACCATTCTGCGTGTGATTTATCAGATTCCCGGCCGATATGAGTGCCGAGGAACGAGGTTTTTGCCACATTGAGTGCCGCAGCGTCACCCGGGTGCAACAACCACTTGAAGAAGTAGAGCATCATCTCGCCCATGGGGCAGGCCACAGCAGCCAAGCTGTCTTTAACCAATATGGTGGGGAGCTTCGGCATGCGGTTGCGTATGTGGTTTTGTACTTCATCTGCATCACTGTTAGAGCGCACCAAAATGGCAATACTTATGCCGTTTTTGGGTGATTCTCCATGAAGGGTCAGCTCTTGCAGAATCTCCACTACCTTATCAAAAATGCGTGCTTTTTGGTTGGCATCATCCTCATCGGTATTTTTATCCGGCGGGGGGATGAAACTCATTTCCACATAGCCCGGGAGGTCTCTTGCGGAGCTGTGCTTCGTGAAATCTTCGGAGAAGATGACCGGATCTGTTGCAATGCAGCCATTTGTTTGTTCTGCGGGGGCCTCCACTTTTGCGAGAGCAGCGAAAAGCTCATTGGTGAACTCCATGATGACGGGGGCGGAGCGGAAGCTGCGCTGCAAGGGGGAGGGTTGCAGCGGTGTTTTCCACGGCTCTTGGGTGGCGAGGCGTTCAAAAACCTCTGTTTTGCCGGTACGGAAGCCATAGATGCTCTGTTTTGTATCACCCACGATGAACAGGCTTTCTTTAGCGACGGGGTGTTTGTGCCCGGGGGTGAGTTTACCCCGCAATTCGGGTGGCATGGTAGCCGCCCACCGCTCTGCGGAGAAGTCGAAGGCGTTGCTGCCGGCCTCTTCTGCAATGGGTTGGAGTAGCGGGGCGAGTGTGTTGAATTGAGATTCGGACGTGTCTTGGAACTCATCAAGCATCCAGTGGGAGAGTTTGCCCCCCATGCGGTAAGCGATGTGGTGGCGCAGCCAGCGGTCATCCGCCTCATCGCGGAGCATGAGCTCTTGCGCCATGCGCGAAATATCCGCGAAGGTGAGACGCCCTTCCGCCTTCATGCGGGTATCATAGATTTCTGCGTACCCGGCAAGGAGCTTTTGCAGGCTTGCGCTGCGAGCTGCCGCAGTTCGCAGCTTGCAGGCGGTAACAAGCTTAAGCAAAGTATCTGCCAGCAGCGCAATGCGGTTGATTGGCGATGGAGATGTAGCACCGCTGTCCGGGCTCCGAACCACGTCTTTGATGGCAGAGGCAGCATCTCGCTTGAGGCGCATGCCCCCATTGGCCAATTCTTTTAATTGGGAGAGCGCGTTTGTTTTAAGGAATTCTGAACCATGGAGTTGCAGCAGCTCTTTGAGCTCCGCTGCCGCGTTGTTGTAGCGTTCTGTTTCTTCATCCGTAGCCGGTCGTAAGTCTGCGGGGAAATGGAACGAATCTGTGTTGCCCCATTGTGTTTGGGGCAAATCGCGGTAAAGTTGCAGGAATTCTTTAATATTGGCATCAATTCGGGATTGCGTGGTATTGCCCACGCCTTCCGTGATACGGCTGAACATCTCCAAGAAGTCCGTGCGTGTTTGCTCATCTGCGTTTTTGCTGTCCAAGTAGCGCAGAATATCCTCGGTACGGATGGAGCTTTCCTCCGTGGGGTCCAGGGGGGAGATGCTGTTCATCCCGAGCTCTAAGCTGTTTGTTGCCACCAAGGAGGAGAAGAAACTATCGATGGTGGAAAGCTGCAGCCTGCTGAGCACGGCGACCATATCTTGCAGCAACTCTGCAAATGTGGCGGCAGTTGCCGGCTTAATTTGGTAATAGTTTTGCAGTGTTTTGTCCTCGTTGTAAAGCTCTTCCGGGTATTGGCGCTGCTCTGCTGCCAGCCGCACGATTGCCTCTGTAACCGGCAGCAGCGGTACGGGGTTGGATGCCGGTACCACATCCCAAGAACCGTATTTTGTGGGGATAACCGAGAGCCCGCTCAGGACATCCCACACGCGGACGGCGAGCTCGTTACGATGGGTTTTTGCATCTCGCTTATCATCTGCTCCCTCTGCCAAGGCATGCAAAATACGGTTGCGGAACTCGCCTGCGGCTTTGCGGGTGAAGGTGAGTGCAATAATCTCCTCCGGTTTGGCCCCGAGCAGGAGCAGCGTGATGTAGCGAGAGGCCAGTTGATACGTTTTGCCCGTACCGGCAGAAGCGGCAATGCGGTTGCTGGTAACGTGGTGTTTCTGGGTGTCGGAAGTGTTGAGCTTGTTCTGTTGCGTCATCTTATGAACAGATAGGGTTTGGGGTTATTTTTGCAGTTCCGGCAGCAGGAACAATTGGCGGGGATCATTTTGCAGAGTAAGTGCGCCGAATCTCGGTGCGTTGGTGCCCGGCTTTACGATGGCTGAGAAGGGCTTGTTCTTGTACTCCAGAGATTCTGCGGAGAACAGACACTTGCCGCCGCGAATCATGCGAATGGCGGCGCTTACCGTTTTCATAGCCGAGCCGAAGAGAGCTTCCGCTGACGGGACTTCCTTGATTTTGCCGGAGATTGGCTGAACCTGCCCCTCTTCAACAAGCGGGAATACGGCGAGTTTCTCCGTCTTGCTTTGCAGGTTGTAGAAAAGTAAATCCGGTACAACGCTTGACATGTCTACCCCTGCTGCAATACCCAAGTTTTCACGGTCTTTTGCAGAGGGGTGGCGCAGTCCGTAGGCGTAGAGCGGAAGCTGCACGTCGTTCCAGCGGTACATTTTTTCACCGAAACACACGGTCCCGAACTCATAGCCTTGCACGTTCATGAATCTGCAGAAAAGAGAATCAGCCCCTTCTTCCAGCTCGTCAAAATGGATTTTGTGAGGCTTTTTTTCGGAGTTTGAGGTTTTGTAATCAATGATACGCCAGCGCCCATCGCGGTTGCGGTCTATGCGGTCCGCATTCATGGAGAAGCGTGCTATTTCATTGTTGGGCAGCATCAGGGTGGGGGTGAAGGTGTATTCTCTGGCTACATTGCACCAGCCATCTGCCAAATCTTTCATGTGTTGCGAGACGAATGCCTTAAGGGTACGGTCAATGGCCTGCAGCTGCACTTCCATGGCGAGCGGTTGCTTGTTTCTTGTGGTGGTGCTGTTGTAGATGTTTTGCCATTCCGCCTCTGCAATGGTTCTGCAGGCTGCCAGCATGTGTTCTGCGCCGGCGCTTGCATCCTTAGCGGCGGCGGGGCAAGCTTGGTGCAGTGCTTCTTCATTGGGGAATTTCGCTACCAGCTTATCAAGTACGGCATGTATAACGGAGCCGTATTCATTGCTCTCCAGCTCCGCTTTGTTTTCCTTGTAGCTGTTCCCGAGGTCTATGTAGAACAAATTCTTTATCCAGAAGCTCAGCGGACACTGCAGGAAAGTGGAAAGCGAAGACGGCGAGAAGCTCTTTTGGTAGCGATTGCCTTGCTTATCTACATGCCATTGCGTAAAGGGATTTTGTTTACCCGGCGCAATAATGGAGATGGATTCGAGCTCGCCCGGGGTAATGGGGGCTTTACCGCATGCTGCACGGCGCAGCGGGCAGGGGGCTGCTGCCGGTAATTGGCGGGGAGTCTTGCTTTCTGCAAAGAGGGTGCGGGCTCTCTTGGGCAGCTCATCACCACAACGCATGAGCAAGGAGGAAGGTGCCAAGACCGAGCCGTCTTTCTTTTGCCGTGCCAGCACGAAATCCACGCGCTCGTTTTCGCGCTGCCTGCTTGCCAGTAGGGAGGTCAGCAGGTAGCTATCACGCGCCGTGCGGAACTTTTCATGGCGGATGCCCAGCTCATCGCACAAGGATTCCGGCAGAAAATCATCCGCTTGCACCGGCTCCGGGATGCACCCGTCGTGCATGGCCGCCAGAATGAGTCGTTTCCCTCGGGAGTAGGCAAGCTCTCGCCAGCCCTGTAGGTCGCCAACACTGTATGAGGCGTCGGCAAAGGGGCATGAAGCCGGTTGTTCTTCAACTTTGTGGCGCAGTAGCTCAATGGTGTAGCGTTCAGATGGCAACTCGGGGTGCAGCTCTGCACATGCTTTCATTAGTTTTGCAATGCCTTCTGCCGTTTTTTTTGTGTTGCCTTCAGCGTGGTTCTTTTCCAGATTTTTTGCCAGATTACTCAGAGCGGTGGCGATATTACCATTACCCAAATCATCGAGTAGCTCGGAAACGCTTGTCGCAAAGTCATAGTATGCGGAGTTTTGCCCATCGTTGAGCATGGTGATGGATTTGTATCCGCCGGTCACGTTGGGAATTTCTTTAAGCATTTGCAGCAGTGCGGCCTCACTACCGGGCAGCAGCAGCATTCTGATGCTTTCCAGGTGTTTCTGCATTCCAACAAGTGCCGCAGCATCCTTGCTCAACGCTTGCTGAAGCGCGCGGTTGCAGAGCAGTGCCATGAATGCGTTTAACCCTTGGGCGTTATTGTTATTTAAGGTGCCGGTCTTATCATCCCAAATGGGTAGCTTTTCTCGGGCCTCACAGGCATCAGCCAATTGAGCGGCTAAACTCCCCAAATCCGTGCTTAAGGTGTTGCGCCCTTCGGGGATGCTGAGCGGCCAGCCGGCTGTGGCAAAGGCGTTTACAATGGCCGGTGCGAATTCGTTATCACCAACGGATAGCACCACCTCTCGCGAATCGCAGCCTGCTGCCAATCGGAGGGCTTCTGCTGCCATAGTCTCTTCATCATCGACTAAATGTATGGCAGAGGCAGCGTTGTCTATCTCCTCCTGTTTTTCATCCGTGTAGACAAAGGCATGCGGAATGCAGATTTCCCGATTCAGCCAAGCGGATTCTTTCGGGCGACCGATGAAATCGAAATGGGCTTTTTCTTCTTCGGGGGCATGAATCCATACCTCAACCCTACCGCCGTCTTTACCGTGCAGGTTGCAGAGGTAGCGTTGTAATTGGGGAGACAGCTCCGGCACGCAGGCAAGAATGAGAACCCTGCTTTGGTTCGGCCATGTGGGGTGCGCGACTGTTTCTTTTCTGGATTGTTGTGCAGATATTTTTCCCGGGAAATGTTGTTCAATGATTTCATCAACATCACGGAAGAGTTGCCCCAGTTTGCTCCAACGCAGCTGTTCATTTTGCATCACTTTGCGTTGAGCCGTCAGGTTGCGTCTCTCTGTTTCCTCTTCTGCCGAGAGCGCGTTCATCTTCATGTTGATGTGCTGCTCTCGCTTCGCCAGCAAACCGGTAACTTGGTCGTGTGTGATTTCTTCTTTTTCGAGGCGGTCCTGCAGGCCAATGAGTTTGTGTGCCACAGCTACTGCCCAGCGCTCTCTGTGGGTCTCCGGACACCGCGGAATGAGTGGGGCATACGAATCGAGTGCTTTCTCATTGGCGGTATTGAGAAGTTGCAACCACGCAGCCAGCGTCTCCGTTTCCGTTGCTACGTTTTTTCCCGTGTTTGGTATCAGTTTCCCGGCTAGTGTGATTTTCGGCATGAGTATGGGTTTGCCCTGCCGTGTCCCGGCAAGTTCTGCCATGTATTCTCGCAGACGGCGTCCACTACCCGAGGTGGGTACAACTACGGTTGCTCGGCGGTAGAGATTCGCCCTCTCCTTGTTGTCTGAGCTTAGGTGGTTGTAAAGCTTTTCTGCCACTAATTCGATAGCCGGTTTATCCCAGCCGAGAAATATTCTTAAATTGGGTACATCGGGGGTGTTCATGCGTGTGGCTATTCTAGCATATTGTCGGGTGTTTTCAAGCGGTCTTTCCGTTTTTTTGCGGATTGCGTTTCTTTTTGGTCGAAAAAGAGTGCTCCCCATGCCTCTTTTTTCCGGAAAAATTAAAAAAATGCAAAAAAATGGCACTGCGTCAAAAAAGTCGCGTAAATGACGGGGAGGTTAGCTGCCTGAGTTTGAGGCGGAGATAATCAACGGAAGGTAGTCCTCGGGTTTTGAGTTGGATGCGGGCAATCATTGAGTTCATCCC
>SUVM01000057.1 GCA_015062015.1 Akkermansiaceae bacterium
TGGCCCAATTTCATCCATAATTTATCGAATAAAGCGAAAAAATTGTTGAATTGAGTTCAAAATAATGTTACGTTGCCCTCGGACAAACGAAAACAACCACTAATTAGAAGTTCCCAGTATTTCGAATGAGATTGCAAGAAAAAAAGTTGTAATTTACACGAATAAAACAAAATACAGAATCTATATGTAGGTTTTACAACCCCATAAAAATCACGCAAAATTAGTGTAATTTGCTTATTATATGTTAAATATGATTTATCTCATTCGAAAAGAGATGACGTAGTTGTGCAGGGGGGGCTTGGATTGTGTAAGGAAGCCTCGGTAATGGTAGCCGGGGACGACTTAGGGGGTGGGGCGGCGCGCACATGCTTATTCGCTGCACATGATAGGATTGTATGCACGAAGTCCTGAACTATTTGTTATTCTTTGCCGCCCTGCTACGCTGAGCTTGTTGGCTCTGGCCGGCTTGGCCGTGCGCCGTCGCCGCCGCTAAGGTGTTGGCGAGTGTCCCTGATAAGGGGGCTTATAAGCAAAACTACGCTTCAACAAATTTTTCAGGCCGCTACTCTTACGGGTAGCGGCCGTTTGAGTTTTATTTTAGGTGGGTTACAGTTGCACGTTGCGCATATCGCCGGTTTGCTGCAGGGCAAGGTGGAAGGCGTAGGCTTTGGCCAGATTGTGCGGGGTGTGGCCTTTGGGGGTAAGCTCTACATAGCGGCGGAGCAGGGGGCGGTAGTCCGGGTGGGCGCAGTTTTCGATGATAAGTTCGGCGCGTTGGCGGGGGGATTTGCCGCGCAGGTCGGCAATGCCTTGCTCTGTGATGAGCACGCGCACATCGTGCTCTGTGTGGTCCACATGAGAGACCATGGGCACAATGGCCGATATACTGCCGCCTTTGGCCACAGAGGGGCAAGAGAAGATGGTGACGGCGGCGGCGCGTGCAAAGTCTCCGCTGCCGCCAATACCGTTCATGACTTTATTGCCGAGCAGGTGGGTGGAGTTGACGTTGCCGAAGATGTCTGCCTCGATAGCCGTGTTCATGCAAATGAGCCCGAGCTGGCGTACGATGGCGGGGTTGTTGGTCATCTCTGTTGGGCGCAAGAGCACCTTGTGCTTCCAGTAGTCGAAATCGCGGTAAATTTCTTCCATCGTAGCGTCTGAAACCGACAGGGAGCAGCCGCTGGCAAAGGTGATTTTGCCTTGTTTAATGAGGCCGATAACCGCCTCTTGTATCACCTCTGTATACATTTTAACCGGGGGGATGACGGTGGAGCGCCCCAGGGCTGCCAGTACGGCATTAGCCACGTTGCCCACGCCGCTTTGGATGGGCAGGAAGTTCTCCGGAATGCGGCCGACGCGGTACTCGTGCTCCAAAAAGCGGATGACGTTTTCGCCGATCTTGTCCGTAACCGCGTCACCGGGGCGGTAGGGCGGTAAGCCGTCTTTAAGGTGGGTGATAACGATACCCACAATTTTTTCGGGGTCCACCTGCACGTATGGGGTGCCGATTTTCTCCTCGGGAGCCACCAGTGGGATGGGGGTGCGATTGGGCGGGTCTTCGGGGATAAAGATGTCGTGTATCTCTTTGAGGCAGGGCTTGTGGTAGGTGTTGAGCTCTATGATGATGCGGTCCGCCAGCAGGCAGAAATCCGCAGACGAGCCTTGGCTCATGGTGAAGGTGATTTTGCCGTCATCCGTTACTTCGCAAGCCTCTACAATGGCGGTTTTAACACGGGGGATGATGCCGTAGCGCATGTTTTGCGCAAACAGAGAGATGTGCGGGTCCTGGTAAGAGAGCTCGGCATTGTTGATTTGCGCGCGCGTGTGCGGGCAGGACATATAGGGCATGCGCAGAGACATAGCCTCTGCCGCAGCCAGCTCGCCGTCCACCGCCGAGCTGTTGGATGCCCCGCACATTACCTTGAGCTTGAAGGGCCGCCCGGCGGCATGCTCTGCCTTGGCTTTCTCTGCTATGGCTTTGGGTACCACTTTTACGGCTCCTGCCTCGGTGAATCCGCTCACCCCGATACACTCTCCGTCTTCGATGATGGCTGCCGCTTCTTCCGGTGTTAAAATCTTGTAACGCATGACTTCTGGACTATACGTTAGCATAAAGTTAGAGCTGGGTCAAGCTTTATTGCGCAGAATGGTGATTTTTATTGCGCGGAGGATGGGGGCTATGATAAAAGGGCAGCGAATACGTTGCGGAGTGTGTGGGCAAAGGGTTGGCCGTGCGCCGTTTTCATTTTGCAATAGGCGGTAATGCTCTGCTGCTTTTGCTCGGCAGGAATAGTGGTGTCTAAGAAAATTTTTTGCACCGTTTCTGTAATGCGCGCGCGTTGGTAGCAAAGTTCACCGTAATTGAGATTGAGGATATCAATACACGCAGAGACTTTTTGAGCTTCCGTTGCCGGAATGGTTGAGGCCGGTATGAGTCGCCCGGAGCTGACATCCAGTTGGAAGAGGTGGCTATGTTGTTGCGTAGGTAATATAGGGAGCTCTTGTTCTGCTTTTTTGGCACCGCATGTTAACGTGCGGCGGCTTCCTTCCTGCGTGCAGCTAAGGGCAAGGTTGGTATAGGTGAGAACCTTTTGCGGAAACTTGCTTTTGGGTAGCAAATGTTCTATGTGGCGAGGAAGTTCGTCACTTTTTTGATTAGGTGCTGTGCTAAAAACGGGGCGTTCGCAATAGACGCAAAGTCCTTCCTGCAAAGTGTGTAAGGCATGTATCAAAGGTTTGTCTGATGTCGTCTTGCTCTCAAAATTTTTATATTCCTGCCATGTTTTGGAGGTGTATTCCCCCGTATATTGAGCTTTGAATTGTTGCAAAATCGGAGGTTCTGAACCGTGATGCAGTTCTAACATAACATCTTATTTTGCGGCTAATAGTTTCCAGAAATCTATGTCTTGTTGTTCAAAGTCAATGCCTTGAGCGGCCAATGTGTGTTGGAGTGCTTCTGCTTCTTCAAACCGGCCACTGCGGTATAATTGCTGAACTTTGGCAATGTCTTGTTGTTCTGTAACAAGGGGGATGGGATTGACAGCAAAGATTTCGGCTAACGCTTTGGAGGATGCATGAGCATACGGGCTATGCGTCGGTATATCGGCATAGCCTTGTCCGTCGTTGTCGCCGATGATGCGAATTTGCTCTTTGCGTAACGTGCTTAAAACCTGAGGTGAATGTGTGGAGATAATAAATTGGATGCAGGGGAAGATTTGCCGGAAAATTTTGATGATTTGTTGTTGCCACTGAGGATGTAAATACATATCGATTTCGTCAATTAAGACAATTCCTCGGATGTGCGCCAACAAATCGTGCGGTGCCATTGGGTTAATTCTGACGGCTCGATGTGCGATATCTGCAACCAGATTCAGGATGTTGCGTATTCCGTCGCTGAGTTGGCTGAAACATAAAGTGCCGATTTGCGGGTGCGTCATTGTCAGATCGTTGCGGATAAAATCCCAGCTTAAGTTTTGCCAGCCAACCGGTGATAAGGCAGATGAAACGGCCTGATTTACAATGGTGAGTTGCTTTTTTATGAGCTGTTTACGTGGGGATTCCGATGCTTCTTGTAGGTATTGAGCAGAGAGCGCTTTATACCAGTCTTTAAAGATACGAATATAGGAGCCGGAGGTAAGGCAGTCTCCGTACCCCTCGAAGCGGTCTGCGCGTTGAGGCTTCCTTTTTTCCGTCAATCTTTGTTTTAGCGAAAGTCTTTGTGTATCATAAAAAAGAACGAGAGGAGCAATGGGGTAGGGAGCCGTTGAAGAGCTATCTGCAGCTGTTGAGGCTAAAATGATTTTTTTAGCGGCCGCTTGTAGACATTGTGCATTGGCAATGCGGGTTTTTGCATTGGGTTTATATGTTCTTTCTCGGCTCCATTCGTGGGCTTCGTTGCATACGTTTCCACGGCATATAATTTTTACATCATCGGGGGCAGGCGTCATGCCGGAGCCTTGTTGTTTGAGTAATCTGTGGTCGTCCTGGGCAAACCCGGTAATGCCGGAGTAGGGGTTAAGGCTGTTGACGAAGTGGGATATACCTACGGCAACGGCAGCCAAAACGGCAGATTTGCCGCCACCGTTGGGGGCGGTAAGTGCTGTAATGTGTGGGTCAAATGTGATGTGCAGGTAGTCAAACTTTCGGAAATTTTGAAGTTCTACCTCTTTGATATAAAAGTCGTAATAATGAAATGACATGACGCTCCTCCATTATATGTATTTTTGTAGAGCTGTCAAGTGTTGATTTGTTGTTGCAAAAATAAATGAACTTGAATATTTTTTTCTATGTGTAGATATACAAACGCGCCCGGTGTTAGACCGGGCGCGTGGGGGGGGAAGCGGGGGAGGGCGCATCAGCGGCGCTTGTGGCCGCCGCGGCGTTTTTGCTCTTCGAGCTGTTTTTGTTGTTCTTCTGCCATGCGTTGAATTTTGGCGAAGAAGCCCTCTTTTTTGGGTTTACCGTTATGGGCGGCAGCCCCGGCAGCGGCTTCCTCGAGCGTGGGCTGCGGGAGGCGGCGAATAATGAGGGTTTGGATGATGGAGATAATGTTAGTGGTGGTCCAGTACAGAGCCAAGGCGCTGGGATAGGTGTAACAGAAGAGGAAGAAGAGCACGGGCATCCACTTCATAATCTTCTGCTGCATGGGGTCGCCGGCAGAGGGGCTCATCTTCATCATCGCAATCATGGAGGCGGCCATAATGAACGGCAGCACGTTAACAGGCAGGCCGAGGATGTGGAAGATGGTGTCTTGTTGGGAGAGGTCCGTGACCCAGAACACGAACTCGGCCCCACGCAGCTCTGCGGCAGTTTGCAGTACATAGAAGAAGGCAAAGAAGATGGGGATTTGCAGCAGCAAGGGCAGGCAGCCGCCCAGCGGCGAGATGTTGTATTTTTTGTACAAAGCCATCATTTCCATGCTGGCGCGCTGGCGGTCGTCGCCGCAGCGTTGTTTGATTTCCTGCATCATGGGTTGCAGCAGGCTCATGCGCTTCATGCTCATGTAGCTTTTGCGGTAAAGCGGCCAAATGAGCAGGCGGATGACGAAGGTCATGACGATGATGGCAACACCCCAGTTGCCGAACCACCCGGCAAAGGTGTTAATCATCCAGTTCATGGCGAAGCTGATGTAGTATACCCAGCCGTAGTCCATGATGTCGTCGATGAGGAAGAAGTTTTCCTGCCCTACCATGTCGTCGAGCATCAGGTTGTATTTGGGGCCGGTAAACATTCTGTACGAGAATGTTTGGGAGTTTTGCCCGGCAGACAGGTTGACGGAGGGCATGCCGTAGGCCAATATCAGGCCTTTTACTTTGGTGGCACTCCCGGTGGGGGTGACGGTGACCGGCTCTGCGTAAATGGTGTTGGTGCCGGAGCCGGAGTCCTCTGCGCGTATGATGGTGGCGTAGTATTGGTTCATGAGGCCTGCCCATTGCAGGGAATCGCAATCCGTGCGGTAAATGCGGGATTTATCGCCACCGAACATGGATTCGAAAGAGCCGGGGCTCTCCGTCTCAAAATCACCATTTTCCATGGTGATGTAGTAGGTGTAGGCACTGCTCTCGTTTTGGTTGACGGGGGCGGTGGTGCCGGCGTATACGCCCCAGTTGGAGAGGTTGAGCTTGGCGTTGCTGTTGTTGGTAACGTCTATGTTGAGGCGCACAACGTAGGCATTGCCGTCTATGGTTTTCTCTCCCTGTTGCAGGGGCACGAGGCTGAACTTTTTGGTAACGGTGAAGGTGACGCCGTTGTGCTCTACGGTGGTGGAGGTAAGGGTTACGGAGTCTGCCGTTTGTTCGGTGACAGTGTATTCGGAGTCATCGTAAATGGGCTCTTGGTCGTTGCCCAAGTTGAACATGAGGGTGCCGATGCCGTAGTGCTTGCGCCCCTCGGGCGTTACGCCGTTAATTTTGACGTTGCCCAGCTGCGGTTCCGTGCTGTCGATGAGCTGGCCGTTGCCCAGCATCTCGATGTTGCGGATGCCGCCGCCGATGTTTTGGATGTTAAATTTGGCAACCTCCGCGTCTCCGGCGGCATTTTTGCCGGTGAGGGTGCAAAGCGGTTTTAACTCTACCGGGGCGGGAGCCGGGGTGGCAGCGGGCTGTGTGCTCTGTTGGGGTGCGGCAGCTGCAGCCTCTGCGGCGGGAGCCGGAGGTTGCTCTGCCGGGGTGGCGGCCGCTGCAGATTGCTCGGTTTTGGACGAATCCGTAGCGGTGGTTCCCGGGGTGGGGGTGGAAACCAGAGCCGCTTTTTCTGCCTCTTGCTGTTCCTTGGTGTGGCTGGCCCACATCCAGTTGAGGCCTAACAAGGCCACGCAAGAGGACACAACGATGACTGATGTTTTATCCATAAAATTGTCGTTGCTGGGGTGAGGTGTTATTTGGTCTTTTTCGGGGGTACGGGGTCGTGCCCGCAACCGCCCCAAGGGTTACAGCGCATAATCCGCCATATGCCCATCAGGCTGCCTTTGACGGCACCGTGTGTTTGCACCGCTTGGATGAAGTAGGTGGAGCACGATGGGGTAAAGCGGCAGCCGGAGTTGGGCCCCGCCAGCAAATGAAGCGGTTTGCTGATAAATTTTTTGTAAAATTTTACCGGCAAGATGACTAGTTGTTTGAGCATGTCTGAGAAACCGGTGCGGGGTTGTGTCTTGCCAAAAGTTTCAGAAAATCTTTTTCCAATCCGTGGTAATCCGTCAGTGCTGCGCGGTTGCGAACCACGATAACCACGTAAAGCCCCTGCGCTAAGGGGCTGCCATGGGCGCGCAGTATTTCTCGTACGCGGCGCCGCAGGGTGTTGCGAAGCACGGCATGCCCTATCCGTTTGGTGGTGATGATGCCGAAGCGGGAGGGCGCTGCCCCTGCCAGCGGGGCTGTGTTGAGTATAAGGAAACGCCCTGCATCAGAGCGGCCTTGGCTGCGTACCCTTGCGAACTCGGAGGCTCGCTTCATGGTGTGGCTACGCGTAAGCTGCATCTGACAACAGGGCGTTGCTTGCTCCCGGGGTGCTCCGGCGTGGCCGTTCAGGCTTTGCGTAGAGCAACCCGCGCTAAATTAAACACCGTGCTGAATGGTGTGGCGCTTGTAATGAATCTCCACACCCTTGGGCAGAAGACGCTTGCGCCCTTTGGCGCGACGGCGGGCGAGGATGGCGCGGCCGTTCTTGGAGGCCATGCGGGCACGGAAGCCGAACTGGCGCTTGCGGCAGCGCTTGGAAGGCTGGTATGTTCTCTTGCTCATAATATTGATTTAATGGTTGCGTTAAAAAGTTTCTCTGTTCCGCTTTCGCGGTCGGGGCGAGATATGATACCCTAATTTGAGCACATGTCAAGCCTGTTTCTGCTTTTTTGGCAATTTTCTTGTAGAAAAGGCCGTTTATCAGGCATCTGCCACCATGAATTTGAGCTCGGCCTCGCAGGTTACTTCGCCATTGACCAAGCAACGGCCATTGCATACGCCGATGGCCCCGCGCATTTTGGTGAGCTCGGTTTCGATAATGAGCACATCGCCGGGTACTACAGGCTTGCGCCACTTTACCTTGTCGCAGCTCATAAAGTAGCCGATTTTGCCTTGGTTCTCGGGGATGCGCAGCATGAGGATGGAGCCCACTTGTGCCATGGCTTCCAGTTGCAGCACGCCCGGCATTACCGGCTTGCCCGGAAAGTGGCCTTGGAAGAAGCCCTCGTTCATGGTCAGGTTCTTTTGGCCCACGCACTTGTTGTCTCCCTCGAAACCGAGGATGCGATCCACCATCATGAAAGGGTAGCGGTGCGGCAGGAGTTTGAGCACCTCTGTGGTGTCCAGTACCGTGTCGCCGGAGGGGAAGACGAAAGGCTTGGGTTTGAGGGCTTCTAAGCTGTCGTATTTCTTTTGCAGGGCAGCAGCCATTTGCGTGTTGATGCCGTGGCCGGGCATGACTGCTATAACGTGCCCCAGAATGCGGTGCCCGTTGAGGATGAGGTCGCCAATCATATCCATGGCTTTGTGGCGTGCGCACTCGTTATGGAAACGCAGCCCGCCGGCGCATATGTATTGGTCTCCTTTAATAACAATGGCGTTGTCTAAGGTGCCACCCTGGATGAGCCCTTTGTCCAACAGAGGCTGCACATCTTCGTAGAAACAGAAGGTGCGTGCCGTGGAAAGCTCTTTCTCGTACGTCTCCGGGGTTACCTCGGTGCTGAAGTATTGTGTGACGCGCCCCTCCGGACCTACGGCTGTTACGGATACGCGGAACTTTTTGTCCGGCATGATGATGATGCGGCTCCCGTTCTTGTTTTCCACCTGAATGGGCTCGCGGATTTCCCACACTGTGCAAGGTACATCCTGTTCTTCTATGCCGGCTTGTTTAATAAGGTTGACATACGGGGAGGCAGAGCCGTCTCCGATGGGCGGTTCGTTGGAGTCCATCTCGATAATGGCATTGTCCACGCCCATGCCTGTCAGCGCAGACAAAATGTGCTCTACCGTGTGTACTTTGACGGAGCCTACGGCCAGAGTCGTGGCACGCTCTACGGTCTGCACATGGGCTGCAGACGCGTCGATGAACGGTTTGTCGGGCAGGTCAATGCGACGGAACTTCAGGCCGGTGTTCGGTTCTGCCGGCTTGATGGTCAGTCGTACGGGTTTCCCGGTATGAAGGGACGTGCCCTCGATAGAGGCACACTTGCGGATGGTTCTCTGCATCTGAATAGCCATAATACGAGAGTATTCTACACGCTTTTTTTTGCTTTGTGAAGCTCAAAATGCCGGAGAATGAAATTTATTTTTTGTTTTTCTCTTTGAGGGGGACAGCGTGGTAGGGGGCGGGTTGTTGGCCTTGGAACTTGGGATTCATGGACGCAATGTGCTCGTTGCTGATGTAGAAGGTGAACGAGCCGCCGGTGGCGGTGTCTTGCTCGTCTAAAATGTGGTCGAACACGCATATGCCGCTGTTGCCCGGGGTTTCCGGCGCAACAAAGAGACCGATGGCCATGCCGGGGCGTTTAAGCCCCTTGCGATCGGTGATTTTGTAGGTGATGGTGTTTTGACCCCGTTTTAACCCGCCGGAGATAACGTCTGCGCGGCGCTCGTCATCAAACTCGTGCACGGAGACGCCGTTGATGGTCATTTCTATGTTGCGGCCGGGGCAGTCTACAAACACCTTGCCGATGAGCTGCGGTGCCTGGCAGGCTAAGGGGACGGCCGGTATTTGTGCATAAGGCAAAAAGCCGTCTTGTTCTTTAAGTACGGTTAAATCTCCGGAGTACAGGCGTTTGCGTACCTCGGGCAGTTGAGATAGGTCAAAAAAACGCGTTTGATCCAGCTTCCATTTGCCTTGCTCGAGCACCAGTTCCAACACATAAGCGTTTTCTCGCGGCTTGCCGTCGCCTAATTGCAGCTTGCCTACATAGGTGCAGGCCATGGTGGTACCCTTGCAGCCCAGCAAAGAGCCAACGTAAACAAAGTTGTCGATGTTGGGGGCTTCTTGCGTCTCTTTAAAGAAGTCCCTCGGGAATTGCCCGCGTTGAGAGATGATGAGGTTGCGTACCTTCATTTGCCGAGAGCGGCATGTGCTGGCACGCCATGCCTGCTCGTTGCCGCGTATCATGCTCAGCCGCCATGTGTTGTAAACAATCTCTGCCACCTCGCGCGCTTTTTCCTGATGGGGCACAATCACATCTGCCGGGTTTTCCGGTTGCAGCGATTGGGCAGCCTTTTTTTGCGCTTCTCGGCGCCGGATTTCGGCCTCAATCGAAGCGGGCGATGCCGCCCCGGCTACACTGGCTGTCAGTACCGCCAAGGCGGCAGATTGAAAAAAAATGGCTCTCATAACTGGTTACAACATACATCAGGCTTGCATTTTTGGCAAGAAAATTGCATACTAGGGGCACGTTATGACGTCATTTCAACGCAAAGCTCGTACCGCAGAAGAAGCCCGCAGCCGGCGCATGTTAGAGCGCGCCCCCGCTGTGGTGTGGAAAGAGTTTGCCGACGGGGTGCAGCTGCGGGCTCATATCATTGCACCGCCCGGGCATTCGCCAAGTGCCTTTGCGCCCTCGGTTATGTTCTTTTTTGGCGGTATGTGGGCGTTGGAGTTTAACGAGGAGTTTGTTTCCTGGGCAATGCATTTGGCCAGCCGAGGCATTGTGTGTATTTTGCCCGAGTACCGTACCCATGCGTGTTACGATGTAACGGCAGAGGATATTATTGCGGATGGGTTGGATGCATGGCGGTGGGTGCGGCACAATGCCGCCGCGCTGGGTATTGACCACGAGTTGATTACTTTGGCAGGTGCAGATGCCGGGGCTTTGTTGGCACTGAATGCTGCCATGCAGCCCATGCTCGAAACCCGCCGGTGGTGGAAACCGCGCAGCCGCGATGTAACCCCCGAGATGCCGGCAAGCATTGCCATCTTCCGTGGTGTGGTGGATGTAGAAGCCCCCGAGGCCAAGTACCTTAACATCAAAGCCGAGGTGGCAGATGCCAATCGCATCAACCCCTGCGCCTTGTTGCGTAAATATTTGCCGCCGCTTTTCTGTGCTCACGGCATGGCGGACCCCTTGCTCGATTACGGCATGCGAGAGTGGTTTTGCGAGCAGTGGCGCGATTTGGGGAACGAGGCGGAAATCATCCTTTGCCCTAATAGTGATCACACCTTAACCCATTTCGACGTCAACCCTGCCGTGTTTGAGCAAGTGTTGCTCACTTGGGAAAACTTTATGGCAGAGCAGGGGATTTGGCCGGAAAGCGTGGTGGAAGACAAAACGCTTATGTTGTAGCGGGCTGTGCCCGTATACGAGCCGGTGGTTTACAGCGTAGGGGCTTTCAGTTGGCGAGAATCGCTGCGCTTGCGCAGGATTAGCAATATTTCGTTATCTTTCTGCGTGCGGGGGCGTACATATTGAGCCTGCTCATGTTTGCCGATGCTGAGCACCACCTCTTCCGGTTTGAAATTGACGCTGAAAGCATCCCCCTGAAATACGGTTCCGGGTGCGTAGGTAATGAGGGTTGGTTTGCCGGTTTGCGTAAAGTCCTGCAAGTAGAGGCGTATGGCCTCTTGCTCGCTTTCTCTCAGGTTAACCGTTTTGGTGTGCCCTTGCGGTACGCCTAAACGGTAATGCGTCAGGTTGCAATGATTGCCGGGTACGCTCTCCCACGCCGGCATTTGTTGCCATTGGCATGCCCCGAGCACCGCTGCTGCTACCCCTGTGAGAAACGCCCTCTTCATGCCGCCATTATAGCCGCTTGCGCCGAGTTGTCAATCTTCTTTTCTGCGGTGCGTGTGCCGCAGCTTTTTGGTGTGGTTGGCCCAATGCGTGTTTGCTGTGTTTTTTTTCGGGGGCTCGTATGCTGTATGTGGCGGATTGCACTTGCCAAACAGGCAGGGGGGTGGTAAAGTGGGGGCATGACCAACGAGAGTCCTCCTCGCGCGTGGGTAGATGTCAGCCTGGAAGCCATCGCTCATAATTTGGACGTGGCACGCCAAGCCTTGCCCGATACAGACCTCATGCCCGTGATTAAAGCCGGAGCCTATGGCCATGGGCTGGAGCCCGTGGCTCGCCGGTTGGATGCAGACGGTATCGCCTTTTTCGGCGTTGCCAATGCGGGCGAGGCTCGCCGCCTCAGCCGCGCCGGGGTGCGTACCAAACCTTTTATCCTTGGCCCCACCTTCCCCGAGGAACGCGAGGAAATTGTACTCAATAACTGGTGCGCTACCATCTCTACATTAGAGGAAGCCGAGCATTTTAACCGCTTGGCTGCCCTGTACGATAAAACCTTTTTGGTGCATATGGCGGTAGATACCGGTATGGGGCGTGAAGGCTTTTTGCCTGCACAGCTTGGCGATGTGGCAGAGCACTTGCGCGCCATGTCTCATGTGCGGGTGGACGGCGTGATGTCTCATTTCCCCTCTGCAGATGAAGATGTGCCGTACACGCAAAACGAAATAGCTCTTTTTACCGACTGCGTGCAGCTGTTGCAACGCCGGTTTCGGCTGCGCTATCGCCACATTGCAGCCAGTGCCGGCGAGCTGGGCTACGAAGTGCCCATTGCTAATTTGGCGCGTCCGGGATTGTTGTTATATGGGGTAGCCCCTGTGGCATCTATATACGATGGCTTGTTAAAACCCACGCTGCGGCTTTCGTCTCGTGTTTCGTTGGTGCGCGAGTTGCCGGCCGGGCATGGCGTGGCTTATGGCCGTACCTATATTACGACCCAACCCACGCGCGTGGCGACCATTGGTATTGGGTATGCAGACGGTTGGCCCCGCGCTGTCTCCGGTAAAGGGGCGCGTGTGTACATTAATGGCCATTATTGCCCGATGCTGGGCCGTGTGACGATGGACCAGATTATGGCAGATGTATCTCATGTGCCCTTTGTCTCCCCCGGGGATGAGGTGGAGCTCATTGGCCCCCATATCCCTATTACAGAGGTTGCCGCTAAGGCAGATACCATCGTGTGGACTATCTTCACCGGGCTTGGCCCCCGCCTCCCGCGTGTCTATTCCTCCTGAGGCGGATGACGAAAAAACTTAAGAAAAATTCACTTTTCGCTTGACGGATTCATAAACTTCCTGTATACTTCGCTCCGCAAGCAAGCTTCGGCGGGATAGCCAAGTGGCCTAAGGCATCGGTTTGCAAAACCGACATTCGTGGGTTCAAATCCCACTCCCGCCTGAAAATTCTTCCTGAAATAACGCACCGTAGAGGATATAACCCCTTTACGGTGCGTTTTGCGTTGACATGCGAGGCGAAGGGTGTTATAAAGCGGGTGGCCTCTGTTTTTTGTTAT
>SUVM01000058.1 GCA_015062015.1 Akkermansiaceae bacterium
GTACAGAGCCGAGAAGAATATGACCACTAAGGGGGGGGGATGGGTTAGCGCCGACTGTCTTTAAGAATTTGCCAATTCATCCAGGCAAAATAGCCAAGCATGAGCGGCATAAAGATGCTGCCGCCGGTAAGGAACCAGATGCCCAGCAGAATGCTTAATACGATGCCAATGGCAGAGGTGAGGCGCAGTTTGTTGGTAGCGGTAAGCAGTAGTTCTCCGCCGTCCATGGGGCGTATGGGCATCAGGTTAAATACCGTCCACCAAAAACTTACCAGAAAAAACGTGCTGTACAGCAGGGCAGAGAAAGAGCTGAGGTAGCCGGAAAGCAACAAGTTGCCCAGCTCTTGTTGAAGCACAAATGGGTGTAGCACGAATAACTGTACCGCCAGCGGCACATTCCCTACCTGTATGCCTAAAATGATTGCGGCTATCACCCCGGGCAGATAACCGGCCAGCGGCCCGGCTAATACGACGCAAAAATGTTGCAGCCGCGTTTTTGCCGGTAATGCGGGGATGGTGAAGCCCCCGAAGTTGCTGATGACAATATAAGGGGTGGAGCGCGTGACGGCTCGGCTTACCAAGGCATGCCCCATCTCGTGTGCCAGGAGTGTTACCATGCCCACTACCACGAAAATTAAGGCCGGTTGCAAGGGGCTTGGCATGTCGCTGTAGATAGACAGCCCCAGTATGCCCAGTATTACCCAGCTGAACGGTTGTATTAATACCGGTATGCCAAATAGGGTGAATTGTAGTACGCCTTTGCCTGTCGTTTGCTGATTCATGCCCTTTTTTTACCTGAAAATAACCCATTTTTCAATAAAAAATAAAAAAAATGCAAATTTTTTGTAAAAAAAGCTTGCAATGCTCGTCAGAAAATGCTACACTTTGCCCGCACCCCGACAACGGGACGGTAAATCCGGCGTAGCTCAGTGGTAGAGCGGATGACTGTTAATCATTAGGTCGTTGGTTCGATACCAACCGCCGGAGTAAAGGCTCGGTGAGAGATTCTCTCACCGAGCCTTTCGATGTACGGGCGACTGCAAAGAGGCTTGGGGCTGACTTTCATTATTGGTTCATCGCACAATGTAACGCGTACCTGCAAATTGTCATTTTACCGGTTGTTTCTGCGCGTTGGCTTTAATTCTGTTTGCCATTTGCGGTAATGTTTGACTTTTGTCTAGCTTTGTGGTAACATGCTTACATGCAAACGCGCGTGATAGAGGTAGACCCGCTGGAGGACTGCCGAAAAGTGTATAAAGAAGCCGCCGCCGAGATGGAGGCGGGCGGCTTGGTGGCAATTCCTACGGAAACTGTGTATGGCCTGGGGGCAGATGCCTTCAATACAGAGGCCGTTGCCAATGTATTTGCGGTGAAAGAGCGCCCGAGTTTTGACCCGCTCATCTGCCATTTTCCGAATGCCAAGTCCATTAAAGATTACACCGATGTGCCCGCAGAGTTGCAACCGTTGGTGGATTCTTTGGCAAAAGAGTTTTGGCCGGGACCGCTTACACTGGTGTTGCCGCGCAAACCCATTATCCCCGATATTGTAACAAGCGGCTTGCCCACCGTGGCCTGCCGTGTGCCGAGCCACGAGGTGATGCGGGGCGTAGCCCGTGCTTTGGGTAAACCCATTGCGGCACCCAGTGCCAACCGCTTTGGCCATATTTCGCCCACGAGTGCCGGGGCTGTGCTTAAAGAGTTGGGGGGCAGCATCCCCTTGGTGTTGGATGCCGGGGCTTGCTCCGAAGGGCTGGAAAGCACGATTCTGATGCCTTGCTTGGACGAAAAAGGCAAGCCTGCCGTGCGTTTGTTGAGAGAAGGCCCCATTACCCGCGAAAAATTGCGCGGTATTTGCCGTGTGCTTAAACCGGCCAAGGGTAAAACCGCTATGGAGGAGGCTCTGCCTAATGCCCCGGGGCAACTCAAGAGCCACTATGCCCCCTGCAAACCCCTGTTGCTGCATAACCCGAAAGAGGCGTTTGTGCCGGAGCCCGGTGTGGCATACGGGCTTATTACCTACGAGGGCGATTCGCCGTTGGCGGCACAGGATTGTTGGGTGGAGTCGATGCCGCTTTCTCCCGGTAGCGGGCGTTTGGCAGAGGCTGCCGTGCGCTTGTTTGCCGTGATGCGTGCTATGGATGAAAACGAGGCCGTGCAGGTGATTGTGGCAGAGGAGCTGCCCGAGACCGGGCTGGGCTGCGCCATGATGGATCGCCTGCGCCGCGCTGCCGCTAAACGTGGAGAGTAAGCGTACATGAAACGCTTTTTTCAAAAACTGACGGTAGGCATAGTGCTGCGTGTGGTGCATGCGGCATTGGTAGAGCTGCAACGGCAGGATGCCCGCGTGGCCGCAGAGTTTGCCCGCATGCCCGAGGGGCTTAGCTACTCCATCCACACCGGCCACAACGCCCCGGTGCTGCATGTCATTTGGCAGGGGGGCAAGTTACGCCGCGTGCGCCATCTTGCCAAGGCCTCTTGCACGTTGCACATCAAATCCGCCGCGCTGGCATTCCGCCTGTTTACCGGGCAAATGGGGTTGGCGCAGGCCTACGCGGCGCATGCTTTTACCATGGCCGGAGAGGTGGCGGATGTGATGCGCTTGGCGCGTTTGGTTAACATAGTAGAGGCCTACCTGTTCCCCAATATTATCAACCGCCGCATCATGACGGATATCCCGAAACCGCAGGTATGTTTTCTGCGCACTTACGGCCGCATTGCATGGGGCTTCCTTACCTGTAAATACCGATTTTCCAGATAATTGATTTATGGCATATTTTGAATTTCAAAACGCCGTTAAGTTGCTGTGCGGCGAGCTTGCGATAGAGCGCATCGCTAACGAATTGCAACACCTCAATGCCGCGCGCCCCTTGGTGCTCTCCGATGCCGTGCTGGCAAAAATCGGCACCATGGCTCAGGTAACTTCCGCAATGGAGGCAGAGGGTGTGCCGGCTGCCGCCGTTTTTACCGATATCCCGGTGGATTCCTCCCTTGCCGTGGTAAACCACATTGCCGCCTTTTACCGCGAGCAGGGGTGCGATTCTCTTGTGGCCATTGGTGGCGGCTCTGTTATTGATACCGCTAAGGGCGTGCGCCTTGTGCTCTCTCAACATACTGATGATATTTTCTCCATCAGCGGCTTGGAAAACGTGGCACGCGGTACCCACATCCCCTTTGTGGTGGTGCCTACCACTGCCGGCACCGGCTCGGAGTGCACAGGGGTGGCTGTTATAAAAAATGACGAAAACGGGGTAAAAATGGAGTTTTTGTCTCCCTTTGTGGAGCCCGATGTAGCGGTGATAGACCCGCGCATGACGGAGGGGTTGCCCGCCAAGGCCACGGCCTCCACCGGTATGGATGCCCTGTGCCACGCCGTAGAGGCCTGCACCTGCCTGCAAGCAAACCCGCTGAGCACGGCTTACGGCACGGCTGCTATTAAATTGATTGCAGGGAATTTAGAAACCGCCACCACCCATGGCAAAAACCGTACGGCTCGCTTCAACATGGCCGTGGCCTCTACCATGGCCGGTATTGCGTTCTCTAACTCTATGGTGGGGGCTGTGCATGCCATTGGCCATGCCTTGGGCGGCGTTTGCCATGTACCGCATGCCGTGGCGATGACGATTTTGCTGCCCCATGTGATGCGCTATAACCTGAGCCGGAGCGCAGGGGAGTATGCAGCGCTGTTGCCTTGGCTGGTGGGGGCAGATGCCGCCATGGCCACCCCGGCAGATAAACGGGCAGAAGCCGCTATTGCCGCAATCGAAGACCTGGGGCGCAGACTGAATGCCGCCTGCGGGCTGCCCCTTTCGCTCTCCGCTGCAGGGGTAAGCAAAGACGACTTCCCTAAAGTGGCAGAGTTTGCCGTGAATGACGGTGCGCTGATAGTTAACCCCCGTGCCGCCACAGAGCAACAGGTGCTCGAAATCCTTAACGCCGCCTTCTGACCAATGCAACAGATAGCCAACCTCCAACGCCGCTTTTTTAATACACACGCCACAAGAGACGTCAAGTTCCGCCGCGATGCTCTTAAAAAATTGCGCGCCGCCCTCAAAGAGTGGGAACCCCGCATTTGCGATGCCCTGCAAAAAGACCTCGGCAAATGTGCTATGGAGACCTTTATGACCGAAATCGGCATGGTCACCTCCTCGCTCAACCACACCATCCGCAGCCTGCGGGGGTGGAGCAAGCCCCGCCGCGTGCACACGCCGCTGGCGCAGTTCCCCTCCGTTAGTCGTGTGCTGCCCGAGCCGTACGGCGTAGCCCTTATCATGAGCCCGTGGAATTACCCCGTGCTGCTGTGTTTGGACCCCTTGGTGGCTGCTCTTTCTGCCGGCAACTGTTGCGTGGTAAAACCCTCTTCCATGACGCCGGCCACCTCTGCTGTACTGGCAGAGATGCTGGGCAGCCTCTACCCCAAGGAGTATGTGCATGTGGTGCTGGGCGGGAGAGACTCCACCGGTGTGCTGCTGGAGCAAAAGTTTGACTACATCTTTTTTACCGGCAGCCCCACCGTGGGCCATATCATTATGGATGCCGCCGCCCGCCACCTCACCCCCGTTACGCTGGAGCTTGGCGGCAAAAGCCCCTGCATTGTGGATGCCTCTGCCAACCTGCGTGTCGCGGCACGCCGCATCGCTTTCGGCAAAATTCTTAATGCCGGGCAAACCTGCGTAGCGCCGGATTACCTCTTTATCCACCACAGCGTTAAAGATGCCTTTGTGCAGGAATACCGCCGCGCCGTTACCGAAATGCTGGGCGAAGAACCGCTTAAAAATGAGGAGTTTACCTACATTATCTGCAAACGGCATTTTGACCGCCTCATGGAGCTGATGCAAGATGCAACCCCCGTTGTCGGCGGTAAGGGAGATGCCGCTACCCTGCGTATCGAACCCACTGTGCTGGATGACGTTACGCCTTCATCCGCCTCCATGCAGCAAGAGATTTTCGGCCCCGTTCTCCCCATCCTCACCTGGGATAAATGGGATGAAGTGGAGCAATTTGTGCTCAGCCGCCCCCGCCCGCTGGCTTCTTACCTCTTTAGCACGGATTCTGCTAACAAAAAGCGCTTCTCACAGCACCTCTCCTTTGGTGGCGGGTGCATCAACGATACCATCATCCACCTTGCCGTCCACGGGCTCCCCTTCGGCGGTATCGGCGACAGCGGCATGGGCTCTTACCATGGTAAAGCCGGCTTTGATACCTTCTCTCACTACAAATCCGTGCTCTCCAAAGCCAACTGGCTCGACCTCCCCTTCCGGTACCATCCGTACTCCAAATGGGCAGAAAAAATCCTCCGCCTTTTCCTGCGCTAAAAAATGGGTTCAACACCCCCATCTTTTTTAATGATAGTTTTTTTAATAATGGGAGATTAGACTTGCAAACGTACAATATTTATGTACAATAGCGGTATGATACCGCCGATTACCATGTCATATACCGAAGCGCGTCAGAATTTAGCGTCAGCGATGCGCCGATGTGTTGATGATTGCTCACCGGTGATCATTACCTCTAAGCAACGCAAGGTAGTGATGTTGCCTTATGATGAATGGGAGGCTGAGTTAGAGACGCGGCATCAAAAAGATACTCCGGCTAATGTTGAGCATTTAAAGCGTTCTATCGAAGAGATTGAGCGCGGGGAGGTTGTATCTGTAAGTATAGAAGGATTAAAGGCTCGTCTTAAATCTGCGCACCATGCTTGAAATCAAGTTTTCTAAAAGCGCGGATAAGGATTTTGAGTTTTGGTGTGATTCTGACCGCAAGACTGCTCAAAAAATTATTTCTTTGTTGGATGAAATGAGTGTTACACCCTATACCGGTAAAGGGAAACCTGAAGCTCTTAAGCACGAGTATTCCGGTTATTGGTCTCGAAGAATTAATTCTAAAGACCGTATCGTTTATCGTGTAGATGAACAGGTAGGAGTGTTGTATATTGTTTCGATGCGAAAGCATTATAGCTAGTATAGAGCGTTTGGTAAATAGCAAGACTACGTCAAATTGCGATTTAGCGGTCTACATAGACGAAAAACTCTAATTGTTCCATTCCGTAAAATGCACTTTTTCGGATAATAATAGAATTTTTGCCGCAGTGGGCGGCCAAAATAGAAAATGCGGGGAGAGGGGTAGGGGTGTATTACGCAATAAATTTGCACATCGTATTTTGCAGATGGTATTTCTGCTTGACATTTGAGTAGTATTCAGGCACTCTTGGCGGGCAATGAATAACACTGTACTCATTATCGGAGCTGGTGGTGTGGGCCATGTAGTGGCTCACAAGTGCGCCCAGATGGCGGATGTATACAAGAACATCCATCTGGCTTCCCGTACCAAGAGCAAGTGCGATGCGATTGCCGCAGACGTGCTTGCCCGCAGCGGTGTGCAGATTACAACGCATGCGGTGGATGCCGACAATGTGCCTGCCACGGTTGCTCTTATTAAAGAGGTGCAGCCGGATTTGGTGCTCAATGTGGCGTTGCCCTACCAGGACCTTCCGCTGATGGATGCTTGCTTGGAGGCCGGGGTGAACTATTTGGACACCGCCAACTACGAGCCGCGCGATGTGGCTAAGTTTGAGTACAGCTGGCAGTGGGCGTACCAAGAGCGTTTCCGCAATGCGGGGTTGTATGCGCTGTTGGGCTCCGGGTTTGACCCGGGTGTTACCAATGTGTACACGGCTTGGGCTCTCAAACACCATTTCGACGAGATTGAGTACTTGGACATCATCGACGTGAACGGCGGCGACCACGGCCAGGCCTTTGCCACCAACTTTAACCCGGAAATCAACATCCGCGAGGTAACGGCTCCCTGCCGCCACTGGGAGAACGGCGATTTCCAAGAAACGGCAGCCATGAGCATGCACCAGCCCTTCGCCTGCCCGGATGGCGTGGGTACTTACGAGATTTACCGCATGTACCACGAGGAGATGGAGTCTCTGGTGAAGCATATTCCCACCATCAAGCGCGCTCAGTTCTGGATGAGCTTCTCCCCCAACTACATTAACCACCTTACCGTGCTTAAGAATGTGGGCATGACCCGCATTGACCCGGTGGTGTACAATGGTGTAGAGATTGTGCCGCTGCAATTCCTGAAGGCCGTGCTGCCCGACCCCGGCGACCTGGGCAAGACCACCCATGGCCGTACCTGCATTGGTTGCGTGATTCAGGGCAAGAAGGACGGTAAGTACAAGGCCGTGTATATTTATAATATATGCGACCACGAGGAGTGCTTCCGCGAGGTGGGCTCTCAGGCTATTTCTTACACCACGGGTGTTCCGGCAGCTATTGGCGGCCGCCTTATCCTCTCCGGCGTATGGGGTGGGCAGGGTGTGTTCAATATGGAGCAGAATGACCCGGATCCCTTTATGGAGGCTCTCAACCAATACGGCTTGCCGTGGAACTGTATTGAGCTTACCGAAGAACAGGCTAAAGCATTGCGTGTAACGGAGCTCTAAGGCCCCTCATACCCCCCAAAATAATCACCACCCCGTTTTCCTTGCAGGAGAGCGGGGTGGTGATATATAAGGTGGTGGGGGCAATGAAGCCGTGGTGCTCTTTTCAGCTCTTGGTAAAACCAAGCTTGTAGCGCAGCAGCTCCCAGCCTTCTGCCAGCAGGTTGAGGGGATTCTTGCGCAGGCGGTGGCGCCCTTTGAGCAGGTAGGGTTTAGGCGGCATGGGCGGGGCGGGCTCGTTTTGTTGCGCTGTTGCTATGGCCGCAATGGTGTTAAAGAAGTTATGCGTTTCGATGAGGCGGCGGCGCGCTTCTCTGATGGCGGGCAGGCGCTTCTCGTACTCGTTGTTGTCTATGGCTTCTTTGATGATGCGGTAGGCTGCCTCGTGGTCCTCCAGCGGGATGCGGATAAAGCTTTCTGCGGGAAATACTTCTTCTAAGCGGGGGTCGCCCACATAGAAGGTAAGGCAAAGGCTGAGGAGGGGGTCGGATATCTTATCCGTCCAATGGTAGGGGGCTACATAGTTCTCTATGGCAAGTGTGTAGCGAAAATCGTTTTGGGCATCGTATTTATTCTCCAGCTTTTTAACGCCCCAGCCGTACCACTCCAGCTCGGGGATGCGTTCTGCCAAGTATTTTACCAAGGCGTAGCGTTTGCTGTGTAAGGTGTGGGTTTGTTGTTTGGCAGAGCAAATGCAGGCAATGGTTTTGTTTTTGGGGTAATCCGGCATACGGAACGCTTCCTCTGCGGGGATGCCGGCGCACCAATACAGGCAGCCCTCGCCATAGCGGTGGTTGCGGTGGGGGAGTTGCCGGGGGGTGTGGGTGGTAAGCACATGGCCGAATTGAGAGGTGTAGCACTTGGGGTAAATTTTGATGCTGGGCGGCTCTTGCGTTACCAGAATGGTTCTCTCTTTGGGGCAGGCCAAAGGCTCTGCTTCATTGCAAATGCTACCGATGTTGCGCGGGAGCTCATCGTAGACGACCAACCAATCGTATTCCCGGCAGGCGGCATCGTAGATGAATTGGCAACCGGCGCGCTCGATGATTTGCGGCGTGTTGTCCATGCCGCGTTGAATGACTTTGATGCGTATCATGGTGTGGCTGGGAAAAAATGCATGAATCAGGGGCGAAGTTGTTCTGCAAAGCGGATGAAGGATTCGTCTAAAATGGAGCAGGCACGCTCCACCCCGAAGAATTCCCCTACTTCCGTTACCTTGTTTTGCAATGTTTTGTAGGTGCGGAAAAAGTTTTGGATTTCCTGTAGGTAGTGCGGCGCAAGGTCTTCTAAGGAGTAGATGTGGTCGTAGCGGGGGTCACCCACGTTGACGGCGAGTATTTTAACATCCGGCTCGCCGCAGTCTATCATGTCCATACCGCCGATGATGCGGCAATCCACATAGCAGCCGGGGAAGGTGGGGGCAGAGGTGAATACCAAGATGTCCAGTGGGTCGCCGTCTAAATAGCGCGTGTTCTCAATGAACCCGTACTCTGCCGGGTAGTAGACGGAGGAGTACAACACGCGGTCCAGTTTGATGCGCCCGGTGCGCTCGTCTACCTCGTATTTGTTGCGGCTCCCCATCGGGATTTCGATTCTTGCTTCTACAACTCTCATGATGCTCTATTCTATCAAAGTTGCGTGTTCGCGTCAAGTTCTGATTAAGAGATTTCCGCCAAGCGAGCCTCGTTTCGGAGGTCTGCCGGGGAGAGCGAGTCCAGCGCATCGAGTAGGGCTGCGGCAAAGCTGCCGGGGTGGGGGTGGGTGGCGGCTGCGCGTTCCCCCGCCAAACCTAAAATAGCTGCGGCGGCCACGGCGGCATCTAAGGCGCATTCTGCACTTGCCACGCAGGCTGCACAAAGGACCCCCATGGCACAGCCAACGCCTGTAACGCGGGTCATGAGCGCGTGCCCGTTGGTGCAGGTGATGGTGCGGCGACCGTCTGTAGCGTAGTCTGTCTCGCCTGTTACCAGCACGGCGGCACCGGTTTTGCATGCCAGTGCTTTGGCGGCGGGTAGGGCTGCGGCACTGTCTGCCGTGCTTTCCACGCCCCGGCAAAGGGCACCTTGCGCACCGGCTAAGGCAATAATCTCCGATGCGTTGCCGCGTATCATGGCCGGCGGGGTGCGGAGCAGCTCTGTGCAAACACCGGTGCGGAATTGCAGCAGCCCAACGGCTACGGGGTCCAGCACCCAAGGAATGCCGGCCGCTGCCGCCTCTTGCACGGCAAAGCGCATGGTGGCAGCCTGCGGCTCGTTGAGAGTGCCCACGTTTACTAACATGCCGTTGGCGCAGCTATGCAGCAGGTCTTGTATCTCTGCCTCGTGTGTTAGCATAACAGGTACGCCGCCAACGGATAAGAGTATGTTAGCCGTGATGCTTTGCACAACGTTGTTGGTGAGGCTCAGTATGAGCGGTCGGCGGGCGCGCAGGGCGGTTAAAACGGCTGCGGCTGTTTGTTGCGGTGAGTTCATAACAAATCTTTGGCGGCTTGGGTGGGGTCTTTTGCCGCGCATATGGCAGATACAACGGCCACCCCGGCAGCTAAGCCCGTGGCGCGTATGGCAGCGGTGCGCTCTTTGTTGAGCCCGCCTATGGCCACAACGGGCAGGGGGCTTGTGCGGGCCAGGGCAGCCCAGACGTCTATCCCCATGGGGGGCGGTGCGTCTTCCTTGGTGATGGTGGGAAACACCGGGCCGCAGCCAATGTTGTCTACCATGTCGGTATCTACAGCGGCCATTTGCTCTGCCGTGGTGACGGTCAGCCCTAAAATTTTATCGGGGCCGATGAGGGCGCGAGCCTCGGCTACGGGCATGTCATCCTGGCCGATGTGGATGCCGTCTGCATCTATCTCCACGGCAAGCTGTACGTTGTCGTTGATGATGAGGGGCACCCCCACGCTGCGCAGGTAGGCTTGCAGGGGGAGTACCTGTTCTTTTTGCTCTGCGTGAGAGAGCTGCTCCGAGCGGTATTGCACGAGGGTAACACCGCCTTCCACGGCTCGTTTGACGGTTTCTACTAAGCCGTAGCGGCAGCGCTCCGCCTCATCCGTTACGAGGTATAAATGGTAATTGATAGGCGGTTTCATCCGAATAAGGGGGTGGAGTAATAGCGGTCTGCAGAGTCCGGCAGAATTGCAACAATGGTTTTGCCCGCATTCTCCGGGCGAGCCGCTACTTGTGTGGCTGCCCACAGTGCCGCGCCGGAGGATATGCCCACCAGCACGCCGTCCGTCATGCCTAATTCCTTTGCCGTGCGTATGGGGGCTTCATTATCTACGGTTATCACTTCACCGATGTAGCTGCGCTCTAACACGGGGGGAATAAAATTAGCCCCTATGCCCTGTATGGCATGCGGGCCTGCCGTACCACCGCTCAGCAGGGGAGAAGCCGCGGGTTCCACCGCCACTATGTGTATGGCCGGGTTTTGTTCTTTGAGGTATTTGGCGGTGCCGCTCAGGGTGCCACCGGTACCGACTCCTGCCACGAGGATATCCACCTTGCCGCCGGTGTCTGCCCATATTTCCGGCCCGGTTGTGGCGTAGTGAGCGGCCGAGTTGGCGGGGTTGTCGAACTGGCCTGCGATAATAGCACCGGGAATGCTTTTTTGAAGCTCCTGCGCTTTGGCTATGCTGCCTTTCATGCCATCTGCGCCGGGGGTAAGCACCACCTCGGCACCGTAGGCTTTCAGCAGGTTGCGGCGCTCGTGGCTCATGGTATCGGGCATAACCAAAATGGCACGGTAGCCGCGCGCGGCGGCCAATGCCGCCAGCCCGATGCCGGTGTTGCCGCTGGTGGGCTCTATGATGGTGCCGCCGGGCTGTAAGGTGCCGGTGGCCTCGGCGTTTTCGATAATGCTGAGTGCGGCGCGGTCTTTAACGGACCCGGTGGGGTTCAAATATTCTAACTTGCATAACAACCGGGCTGCCGGGCTGTGCATTTTATTGTAGTTGGTGGGCTCCAGCAGTGGGGTTCTGCCTATTAAGGAGCTGATGCTGCGGTGTATCCTCATGCTCGCATACTAGCATACAATGCCATGTGCGTCAATAGGGTATTTTTGCCATGCTTATGCCGGAAAACAGGCGTGTTGTGCCGGCTTTTCCTGTTGTATGCTACAAAAAACAGGAAGAAAATTTTAGATTAGGCTTGCCAATTCGGGGGGAGAGGAGTAGTATCTTCGCCCATGAAAGCGCTCGTCAAAACAAAGGCCGATAAAGGCCTCGAACTGATGGAGGTGCCGATGCCCGAGGTCGGTCCCAATGATGTTCTCATTAAGATTTATCGCACAGCCATTTGCGGCACGGATTTGCATATCTGGAATTGGGATGCCTGGGCCCAACAAACCATCCCCGTAGGTATGCATGTGGGGCATGAGTTTTGCGGTGTTATCGAGCGTGTGGGCTCTGCCGTTACCGAGTTTAAGCCCGGTGAGGTCGTTTCCGGCGAGGGGCATATTGTGTGCGGTCATTGCCGCAATTGCCGTCGCGGCATGTTCCATCTTTGCCCCAATACCAAGGGGGTTGGTGTAAACCGCCCCGGTTGCTTTGCCGAGTATCTTTCCATCCCGCAGTCCAATGTCATCCGCATTCATAAGGATATGCCCATGGAGATTGCTTCTATTCTGGACCCCTTGGGTAACGCCACGCATACGGCTCTTTCCTGGGATTTGGTGGGTGAGGACGTGTTGATTACCGGGGCCGGGCTCATTGGTTCTATGGCGGCGGCTGTTTGCAAAAAGGCAGGTGCCCGCACGGTTACTATTACAGACGTGAGCGACTACAAGTTGGGTTTGGCTAAAACTCTGGGGGCGGATCGCACCGTCAATGTGATTAGCGGAGACTCTATTGCCGCCGCCCGTGAAGACCTTGGTATTGAAGAGGGCTATGGCGTTTGCCTGGAGATGAGCGGTGCCCCCGCATGCCTTAAGGATATTATTGCTCATTCCGCTTACGGGGCAAATATCTCCCTGCTGGGTATTCAACCCGGCGGCTCCGGTATTGATTGGAATACTTTTGTATGGAAAGGCCTTAAGATGAAAGGTATTTATGGCCGAGAAATGTATGCCACCTGGCAGAAAATGGATGCCATGCTCCGCTCCGGGTTGGATGTTTCCCCCATTATTACCCACCGCATGCACTACACCGACTTTGAGGAGGGCTTCCGTGTGATGAACTCCGGCAAGTCCGGCAAGGTGGTGCTGACGTGGGCTGATTAAGAGCCGCTGCACACCTGATTTTCTAAAACCGCCATTT
>SUVM01000059.1 GCA_015062015.1 Akkermansiaceae bacterium
GTGCTCACCCACGCCTTCGTGGTGAACCAGGACCGCTCCAAGCTCTCCAAGAGCGCCCAAGGCACCTACACCAAACCCACCAATGCCAAGTATTTTTACGAGAAGTACGGCGCCGATATTGTGCGCCTGTGGGTAAGCTCTGTAGACTGGCAGAACGAGGTGCCCTTTGGTGAGGACCTCTTTAAGCAGATTACGGATCCCTACCGCCGTTTGCGTAACACGCTGCGCATTCTGTTGGCTAACCTCAAAGGCTACAACGGCGAGAAACCCGAGGTGCTCGACGCGCTCGACGGCTGGATTTTGGAGCGTAGCAATGCCCTTATTAACGAGGTGCGCGCCGCGTACGATGCGTACGAGTTCCGTAAGGTGTTCATGGCTATCAACCAGTTCTGCACCAATGATTTGTCTGCTCTTTACATCGACATTACCAAGGACAGCCTGTATTGCGATGCCGCCGGCAGCGCCCGCCGCCTGAGCCGCCAGTATGCTATTGCCCGCGTGTTTGATGTGTTGGTGCGCTTGCTGGCACCTATTTTGGCCTATACGGCAGAAGAGGCTTGGGAGCACGCCGGCCATACGGACTCTGTGCACGAGCAGGACTTCCCCACAGCAGACCCCGCTTTCGACCAAGGCTACACCGCCACCTTTGCCCGCTTGCAGCAAATCAAAGGTATCATCCAAATTGCTATCGAAGCGCAGGTTAAGGCCAAGGCCTTTAATAAAAATAACGAGGCCGTTGTAACCCTCACTTTGCCGCAAGACGAAGCCCCGGCCGCGGTGGCCTTGTTGGAGGATGCAGAGTTTGCCAAGACCTTCTTCATCATCTCCGACCTCCGTGTACAACGCGGGGCAGAGTTAGCCGCCGTGGCAGAGAAAACGCCGCATGCCATGTGCCCGCGATGCCGCCGCTACGAGCCCGCCGTCAATGCGGATGGTTTGTGCGCGCGCTGCGCAGAGGTGTGCTGCTGATGTTGCCCTTCACCACGCTACCCCGCCTGCGCGTACACAGGCGGGGTACTTTTCCTCCCACTCTTAAACAATGTTACCATGACCAAAAACCGTACCACCCTTATTCTGATTCTCATTATTGCTTTCCTTTATGTGGCGGACCAAGTGTCCAAATGGGCTATTGTGCTCAATTTTGAGGAGTTGAGAGACGTTGTTCGTGTTGTGACAGATTGCCCGCTGTTCCACTTAAACATTGTGCGTGCCCATAACCAAGGTGTTGCCTTCGGCATGGGAGACGGCACCGTATGGGCCCCGTTTGTATTTTTAGCCGTGCAGGTGGTGGCATTAACCCTGTTGGTGGTGTTCTACCGCCGTGGTTTTTTCTGCACCCGCTTGCTTAAGGCGGCTTGGGTGTGCATTATGGCCGGCGTGCTCGGCAATATGACGGATCGTTTGTTGCAGGGCTTTTTCCTGAAGGGGGCAGAGCACCTCTCCTTCTGGCAAAACTTTGCCAATGGCTATGTGGTGGACTTTTTGGACTTCTCTTTCCCCTGGATTTCGTCTGCCTACGACCCCGTCGGCGGCTACCACTGGCCCGCTTTCAACGTGGCAGACTCCTGCGTGTGCATTGCCGCCGGGCTCTTCCTGATTGCATCTTTCTTTGAGCCGAAACCCGAAACCGAGAAGGTGAAGGATTGATGGCGCATACCGCCCCATTTCCCGCCATGAAAACACCGTTTTTAACCATTGTTTGCCTGTTGTGCGCCCTGCCGGCGTTTGCCGGGTTCTCTGCCACCACTAAAACCGTGCGTTTGGGGTATGGGCAAAAAGAAACTCAGGTCGTGTTCGAGTCGGATTCCCCTATCACGCACGCAAAAGCCCATTGCGACTGCACAGAGCTGGAGGTGGCCGGCAAAAGGCTTGTTGCTACGGTAGATACCTCTCAATTCGATGCCCCGGTAGAGAAAACCATTTCTGCCGAAACGGCAGACGGCAAAAAAGCCACTCTTACCATGAAGTTTGATGTGCCGCCCGCTGTGGTGTTTACCCCTGCTTCTCTCTCGTGGAAAGTGGGAGAGGCCGCCAAGCCTAAAGTGCTTCGTATCACCGTGCCCGCAGGCTCTCCCGTTACCGCTCTTAAAGAAGCCGGACTCTCCGGCGAGGATTTTATTTATAAAGCAGCAAAAGGCAATAAAAAAGGTGAGTATACCGTTACAGTTACTCCTAAATCCACCGCCAAACGTGTCCGCAATAGGCTGGTTATAAAAATGAAATCGGACGACCCCCGCTTCGCTCAGCGCATTATCCAATTGAGGGTTAAGTAAAAAGACCGTTTGCCGAGTCGTTCATTTTCTTTTCTGCGTAAGTTTTATAGCAAAATATAAGGCAATATAAGTGAAATGGCTTATATTGCTTTATATTTTGCTATATATCGTTGATTGGGGGTATGCCCCCCTGCGTTTTTTGCTGCCGCAAGGCATGTATAGCCAAATATAGTAAAATATAAGGCAATATAAGAAGAATAGCTTATATGTGCTTATATTTTGCTATAATTCCCATTTTGAGGCGGTATGTCCCCTCCCGTTTTTCTGCCGCCATGGGGCATGTATAGGCAAATATAGCAAAATATAAGGTAATATAAGAAGAATAGCTTATATGTGCTTATATTTTGCTATAATTCCGATTTTGAGCCTGTATGCCCCCCCTATTTTTCTGCCGCCATGGGGCATGTATAGGCAAATATAGCAAAATATAAGGTGATATAAGAAAAATAGCTTATATAGGCTTATATTTTGCTATAATTCCCATTTTGAGCCTGTATGCCCCCCCCCTTGTTTTTCTGTCGATATGGGGCATGTATAGGCAAATATAGCAAAATATAAGAGGATATAAGGGAATTAGCTTGACTCGCCTTATATTTTACTATATTTTGCCAAAAAGCATATGGATCCCATCAAAAATCCCTTTACCCCCGGTGCCGGATGTCCGCCCTATGAGTTGGCCGGGCGGGCAGATGTATTAGAGGAAGCCCGTATATTGCTGGGCCGAACCATCCTGAAGAAACCCGAGAAAAGCATGTTGTTAACCGGTTTGCGGGGTGTAGGTAAGACGGTATTATTGAATAATATAGAGCAAGAGGCGCTGAAACAGGGGTACCGCACCATTAATTTTGAGGTTAATGAATCTCACAGTTTAGGAATCAAATTGGTACCTGCTTTGCGAAACCTTTTGTTTGAATTAGATCGCTTGCAAGGCAGCAAAGAGAAGATTAAGAGGGGGTTAATGATTTTGCGCAATTTTGTGGGGAGCGTGAAGATGAGTTATGGGGATTTTGGGGTAGAGCTGGATCCTTTGCCCGGGGTGGCCGATTCCGGGAATTTGGAGATAGATTTGCCGGATTTGTTTTTGAGTGTGGCAGAAGCCGCAAAGGCCAAGGGTACAGCGGTGGCTTTGTTTATTGACGAAATTCAATTATTAAAGCCCGAGGAGCTGGGCGGGTTGATTATGGCGATGCATAAATTACAGCAAAAGCAAGCACCTTTTGTGTTGATTGGTGCCGGTTTGCCGACATTACCGCGTTTGGCCGGTGATGCTAAGTCTTATGCAGAGCGCTTGTTCTCTTACCCCATTATCGGCAAGTTGAAAAGAGAAGATGCAGAGGCGGCATTGCAGACCCCGGTATTGGCGGAAAATGTGGCGTTTGAGCCGAACGCCTTGGCAGAAATATATAAGCAGACATTGGGGTATCCGTATTTTTTGCAGGAATGGGGGTACCAAGTGTGGAAAATGGCGGTTGGTCCGCGTATTACCTTGGCAGATGTTGCTGCTGTGCAACATACGGTGTTGCAACGTTTGGACCAAAACTTTTTCCGCGTGCGTTATGACCGTTTGACGGAAGGCGAAAAACGTTTTATGCGGGTTATGTCGGAGTGCGGGGTACCGTGCAGGAGCTCCGATATTGCAGAAAAACTTGCAATGAAGCCCACGGCCATCACGCCCATGCGTGCTAATCTTATTCGTAAAGGTATGATTTACAGCCCCAGGCATAGCCTTATGGATTTTAGCGTGCCTTTGTTTGATGAGTTTTTGAAACGTAACAGATAAGATATATTTTGCCATGCACCGTGGCTATTTATAGTAAAATATAAGGTAATATAAGAAAAATGGCTTATATTGCCTTATATTTTGCTATATATCGTTGAGAGCGGCGGACTTATTTTAATACCCGGCCAATGTCTCGGTGGGCGGCAACAAAGACGGGGATGGCGGAGAGGATGACACAGGCAAGGAGGGTGGTGCCGATGATGTGGATTTCCGTCATAATTTCCGGCAGAGAGATGCTGTAATTGCCCAGTTTGAGCAGCTGCGTAACGATAAATTGTTGGCTGCGCATAAAGACGTAGAGGGCGGCGGCGGCAGAGCCCATAACCAGCAGGAGGTTTTCTATAATGAAGGCTGCAACCAACAGGATGGGGCGTATGCCAAAGCTCTTCATGAGGGTGTAAATATACTCATTTTGGCGGTATTCTATACCGGCCAATGCGGTGAGCAAAATGCCCACGATGATGCTGATGCCCAGGCAGAAGGCGATGCGGCATTGTAATTGTTTGCTGAGGGCTTCCTCCAACTGGCTGAAGATGTTTGCGGCAGACATGATGTTGGGGGTCTTGCCGTCTAGTTTGAGGTAGGTTTGGAAGTAGGACTCCACCTGTTGAGTATCGGCAGCAGAGGTGACTTGGGGCAGCCGCAGAAGAAGGATGGGCGCGCCATGGAAGATGTCTGTATCGGGCGGCAGGTTTTCGGGCGAGATGATGAGGGCTTGGTGGCGGATGAGGCGGTTGAGGAGGTGCTCTTTGGGTATTTTTACGGCCACGGCATTGTATTTTTCATTGTTGATGGTGATGGTGCGTGGGCCGGGCCGCAGTTTCTGTTGCTCGGCATTGATGAGGATGGTGGGTACGCCGTTGGGGTTGAGCAGGGGGAGGAATTGCCCGGCTCGGCGAAACTCGAAGCTGTAAATGGGGATGCTGCGGCCATCTTCTCCCATGGCAGAGCTGAGGGCCAGTACGGATACGGATTCCGCCCCGAAGAGTTGCTCTATTTCTTCCTCTGTGGGAAAGTGGGTGGGGGCTTCTGCCGAGGATTGTGCGGATACCATCACGGTATCTGCGCCGCTTTGGATGATGCGATCTGTGATGATTTTGGCCGAAATAGCGTAGCTCCCCATGCCGGCCAGGGCTGCCAGCGTCAGAAAAAACACCACCAGCATTCGGGCCACGGGGCTCGAGATGCGCGCACACCAGCGGTGCAAGGTATCTTTAGCAAGATACAGGATGGTCAAAATCAATGATTTCATTGGCCAAATCAAAGAGGCGGCTGTCGTGTGTGCTGATGATGCAGATGCGCTCTGCCGCATCTTGCCGAATGAGCTTTTTGATGATGTTGGTATTGGTGTCGTCCAGGCCGGAGGTAGGCTCGTCGAGCAGGATGGTGGGGGCGTTCTTCATGAGCGTGCGGGCCAGGGCGGCGCGCTGGGCTTGCCCGCCGGAGAGTTTGTCTGCCCGGCGGTGGCGTAGGGCTGTCAGGCCCAGGTCTTGCAACAGGTGCTCAAAACGCGGCTTCCATTCCCGCTTGGGGAGCATGGCCATCTCTGCCGCAAGTTTCAGGTTGCGCTCCACGCTCATAAGGGGCAACAGGTTGATGCCTTGGAACATGTAGGCAACATCTTTGCGGTGGTAGCTGCGGGCAGTAACTCGCCTGCCGGTGGGGGTGGAGATGCTGCCTTTATTGGCTTTGAGGTAGCCGGCCAGCAGTTTAAGCAAGGTTGTTTTGCCGGAGCCCGAGTAGCCTTTCAGTATGGTGATACCCGGGCGAAAACTGTGCGAAAAATCTGTAATAACCGGCGCGTTGCGGTGGTAGGAAAAACAGACGTTGCGGCACACGAGTTCCATGGGCGTTATTCTGCTTCGGGGGTGCGGCACAGCACAATATCTGCCGCTCCGATAATAAGGATGGAGTACCCCGGGTGTGCCAGTTGTACCAATTGCTCCCAAGTCTCGCACCGGGCGGCTTGCGGGTGTGCGGCCAGCTTGGCTTTGCTGACGCGCAGTACCTCGCCCTCTGCCTCGTAGAGCAGGGTGGCGGTGTAGCGGCTGCCCAGCATGCGGAAGGCTTTGTCGTGCTCCTCTGCGGCAATGCGGAAGTAGTATATCAGCGCGTCTCCGTTGCCGGCACGTTCCACTTTACGTTGCGCAAAACGGCCGGTGAGTTTTTTGCCTGCCGGCAGCGCGATTTCGACGCTGAAGAGCTGCTCATCGAGCAGGGAGTTAGCACCATCTGCCATGGGGATGGTGATGTAGTAGGCCGAGTCATCGCATACGGTGGCGAAGGTGCGCATGTTGTTTTCGGGCAGGGTGAAGCCGTTGGCGCGTTCTTCTGCAGACTCGGGCAGGGGGACGTTGTATTGCAGTTGCCCATCGAAGGGCATGCTGATGGTGAGCTTGTCGTGCTTGAGGTCGAACTCTCGCTTCTTGCGGCGCTCCAGAGTTGCCAGCTCGCGTTGCAGCAGCTCCATGCGCTCGTCTATGTCTTTGAGCGAATCCGGGGTGGGCAGTTGGTCTTTGCCCTGAAAATCCGTGTTGTAGCGGCGCTCGCCTTCGCTGAGCGAGAGGTAGAAGGTGACTTGGCGGCGTTGGGCCTCCAGTTTGCGTATTTCGTCTTTTTTGGAGATGCGCTCCCGCGCCAGATCCAGCTCCATATCTTCGCGGTCCTGGGCGGTTTGTTCTTTGTTGATGATGGCGATGGTGTCTCCTTTTTTAAGGCGAGTGTCTTCCGGGGCTAAATCGGTAATGATGCCGTTTTCCGGCAGGCGTATATCACTGATTTGCTCCGGTACGATTTTGGCGGGATATTTGCCGATGAGCACGGGCTCGGCCGCTGCAAGGTATACAGCGGCCGTGCTCAATAAGGCGGCACCGAGGCTTTGGTAGTGCATCTCGGGGGAGGGGACTGTTTGGCGTTACATGGGGAAGCCCAGACCGCCTGTTACTTTGCGCATCTCGGCATCGGCCATGGCTTTGGCTCCGTTGAGGGCCTCTTGCACGGCTTTGAGGACAAGGCCGGAGAGGAACTCTGCATCATCGGGGTCCACCACGGCGGGGTCGATGCTCAGAGCCGTGATGTTGCCTGTGCCGTCTGCCGTGGCTTTAATTTTGCCGCCGGCAACTTCTGCAGTGTAAAACTTTTCTGCGAGGCGGGCTTGAGCGTTGGCCATATTGGCTTGCATGGCCTGAGCCTGTTTCATGAGTTTTTGGAGGTTCATATGCGTGTCGTGTTATTTGATGAGAGTGGCGTGGAAGGTTTTGAGAGCGAGCTCGATGAGGGGGTCGTGGTAGAACTCTTCTTCCGTGGGGCGAAGCGATGGCGGGGCAGCCGGTTTTTTATCGGCCGCTTGGGGTTGAGGTGCTTCCTTCGGGGCCGGTTTGGGGGCGGGTGCCATTTCCTCGAATTTGGGCGGGGGCAAAATCTCCACCGGGGTGGGCGGCGGCACGGCGGTATCCGTCACAATTTTGAGGGTGATGCTCTTGCCGCAGACAGCCTGTGCCTGTTCGTTCAGGCAGCTGATGATGTTTTCTCCCAACAGGGCATCGCGCGTGTTCACGTCTTCCGGGTGAATGGCAATGGTGAGCAAGCCATCGTCGTCTGCAATGAAGAGCGTGTTGCTGATCATGCTTCCGGCAATGGGGGAGAGCTCGCAGGCTTTTTGCAAAAAGGTATCCCAGTCCTCCGGGGTAACGGCACGGGCTGCCGCCACGGTATTTGCCGGGGCGGCGACTGCCGGGGTGTCAAACAGGGGGGGCGGGTCGTCCAGCTGCTCTAAGCCCGGCGGCATGGGGGCGTCCATCCGCACGGGGGATGGCTCTGCGGCAGGGGGTGCTGCGGGCGGTGCAGGGGGTATGGGGGCTGCCTGTGCTGCAGGGGCAGGTATTGCCGGCATGGGGGCAGGCGTTTGCGGCTGTGTGGCAATGGGGGTATCTGCCAAGGGGGCACCGCTAAGGGCGCGTATGATATCGCTGATGTTGGCTTCTGCTAAAGAGTGTACGGCTTGGATGAGCCCCATTTCCAAGTACAGGCGTTTGTTGCTGCTGTGGCGCATTTGCTCTTCCGCATGAGACAACACCTCCATAAGACGAATGATTTTGTCTGTGGGCGTGCGTTGCAGCAGGCCTTGCAGGGTTTCTCTCCATTGCTCGGGGAAACCGCCGCCGGCCTCTTGCGGGGCCACTTTGGTGATGAGCAGCTCGCGCACGGCTCCCATCAGCTCGGCGAGCAGCTGCCCCATGTCTCGCCCGGCTTCTGCCAGCTCGTGTACCAAGTGCAGCAAATCGGGCAGTTGGCGGTTGAGGATGTAGGCCAGAGCGCGTGCAACGGTTTCTCTGCCCGTTACGCCGAAAATGTCGTTCACGTTCTGCTCGTCGATGCGGTTGCCGCAAAAGGATACCAGTTGGTCGAGCATGGATTGCGCGTCTCGCATGCCGCCTTCTGCTACGGTGGCAATGGCGTAAGCGGCTTCTTGGGTAAGGGTAACGCCTTCGTTGGAGGCAATGTTGACCAAATGCTTGGCAATAATCTCCGTGGGGATGGGGCGCAGGTCGAATCGCTGGCAGCGGGAAAGGATGGTGGGCAGTATTTTGTGCGGCTCCGTTGTGGCAAAGATGAACATAACGTGCGCCGGCGGCTCCTCCAGTGTTTTGAGCAGGGCGTTAAAGGATTCTTTGGTGAGCATGTGCACCTCGTCTATGTACACAATGCGGTATTTGCCGCGAGAGGGGGTAAACTGCACATAGTCGCGCAGGTCGCGAATGTTGTCGATACCACGGTTGGAGGCTCCGTCTATCTCCTGCACATCCAGGTTGCGCCCCTCGGCAATCTCCAGGCACACCTCTTCGTCCGGGTCAAAATCCACCTTCGGACCGCCCGTGCAGTTGAGGGCTTTGGCAAAAATGCGTGCCGTAGAGGTTTTACCCGTGCCGCGCGGCCCTACAAACAGGTAGGCGTGCGCCAAGCGATCCTGTTCTATGGCATTGCAGAGCGTGCGTACAACGTGGTCTTGCCCCAGCACGTCCTTAAAGGTGCGGGGTCTGTATTTTCTGGCAAAAACCTGATAACTCACGCGCTTATTCTACCCTATTCAGTGCGCGCGCGCAAGGGTAAAATCCGCTTTGTGCGGTGTTTCTCGTGTCAGTTAGCGCGGTTGCGGTTTAATTTTACGGTTGTGCCGAGCTGTGTCCGTATTTATTGGGCTTGCCGCCGGGGAAGAATAAGATGACAGCACCCAGAATGAAGTTGAGAATGGGGATGATTGCTCCTAAGAGGCACCACCCGCTCAGGCCTACATCGTGCAAACGGCGTATGGATGTGGTGACACTGGGGATGAGGCAGATGACGAAATAGATGCCGCAGAGGGCTTTCATCAGGCCGTTTGTTTCGGGGGCTGCGCCTGCGATAATCGCCGTAGCGACCATGAGGAGGAAATTGGCGAGTGTAAAATGCCATAACTCGGCCCGGCTCGCTCTCCCATTGACATTCGCAAAGTTTTTCAGGAAGCAGTGTTGCCATGCGGAAAGGGGATTCCAGGATTTTCCTGTGGCATAGACCTGTTGTTGTTGGGGGTAAGCCGGTGGTGTGGGTGGGGTGTATTGCGGCTGCGGAGCGGGGGGCGGTTTCGGGGCGTTGTACTGTTGCTGCGGGGCAGGGCGCGGGGTGTAGGTGTTAACGGCAGATACTGCGTCTTTATTTCCCTGCACGGCTGCTTTGCGGTACCAAGTGAGTGCCAGCTCGGGGTTGGCGGGTACACCTTTGCCGAGTCTGTAGCACTCTGCCAGCTCGTATTGGGCTTTGTCGTAGCCTTGTTCTGCGGCGGCATTGTACCAGTATGCGGCTTTGGTGTGGTTTTGGGGTACCCCGCTGCCGTTTTTGTAGCAACCGGCTAATACCCATTGGGCTACCTGATGCCCGGTAAGGGCTGCTTTGTTGAGCCATACTACGCCTTGAGGGCGGTTTTGGGGTACGCCGTTACCGTTGAGGTAGGCGGTGCCGAGCATGATTTGAGCCTCTGTATGCCCCATTTCCGCAGCCTGTTGCAGCAAGGGAGCCGCTTTTTCGTAAGATTGCTCTACGCCGTTGCCTTTGTAGTAGTTGATGGCACGGGTGTACAAGCTTGCTGCGCTTTCTTTTGGTTGCGGTGCAGGTGCGGGGGCAGGTGCGGGAGCAGGAGCAGGGGCGGGTGCGGGGGCAGGAGCCGGGGCGGGGGCCGGGGCGGGTTTGGGGGCAGGCTCGGGCTGGTTTTTGTTGAGCAAGAGGGCAGCCCCCAAGCCTACGGCCTCGCGGGAGTGCTCCCATGCACGGGCGGGCAGACCGCAAGTGGCCTCCAGTGCCTCTTTGATGAGGGGGATGTGGCTGCTGCCGCCCACCAGCAGTAAAAGCTCGGGTTTATCTTGCTCCGGGATTTGCAGGATGAGCTGCTGCACCTTCTGTACGGCCATGTTAACGTCGTCGCCGATGAGGTTGTTAAAGAAATCGCGTGTCAGCTCTACAGGCGGGCAACTGCCGGTGGCATCTGCCAGGCGAATGCTGGCGGTGGTATCCGTAGTGAGGCGCTCTTTGGCACGGCGTATCTTATCTCTTGCGGTGATGGGGTTGATGTTGTGGTGCCCTTTGGCGTGCAATTCTTTTTCGGTGAAGTACCAGATGCGTTCGTCGAAGGTTTCGCCGCCGATTTCGGCACCATCGGTCAACTTATGGTGGGTGCGCACGCCGTTGTTGTCGCGGGTGACAAGGGCGAAGTCGAGCGTGCCGCCGCCCCAGTCTACCACCAAGGCACTGCGTTTGAACGCGGAGGCGGCGTTGAGGCGGCAGAAGGCGAGGCCGGCGGCCTCCGGTTCTGTGGTAAGCTCCACTTCTTCAAAGCCGGCGGCAAGTGCGGCTTGTTTCAGCTCGTGCACCAAGGCGGGGGAGAAGCTTACCGGGCGTGTGATGACGGCGCGCGTTACCGGCTCTCCCATAAATACTTTTTCCTGCGTGCGCAGGCGTATGTAGCGCAGGTACTCGCGCACGAGGTCCGCCGCCGTCAGTTTGACAAAATCCCCGTCTTCCGTCAGGTACATATGCAGGGGCGTGAGGCTCCCCAAGTGCATCTTGAAACCGCGTACATATCTGCCGCTATCTTCGGCAATGCGGTCTTCGGCATCGTTGCCGAAAAACATTTTACCTTGCTCATCTATAAAGATGGCGGTGGATACATAGTCAATACCCTGGCCGAGACGCACCGGAACCGGCCTCGAGCTGTAAGAGTCTATACGTGTTACTAATGTTTTGGTGGTGCCGAAGTCTATACCGATAGCGTGCATATGCGTAGTGGTGGAGAGAGGATGAATGGTGGTTAAATGGAGCTTAGGCTGCGGGGTCGTCCGGCCCCGGGCCGTATGCGTTTGGCCCATCGCCGGGGCTTATATAGAAAAAGAAGAGTACCAGTGTGAAGAAAATACCGATAAACGGTATAAAGGAGGTCAGAATCCAGAAACCGCTTTTGCCGGTATCGTGCAGGCGCCGTACGGATGCAGAAAGACCGGCAAGGGCGGAGAGAATATAGAATAACGCCAGTAAGGTTATGGCGAGGAACCCCGGTATGAAGGCCGAATTGCTGCCGGTGCTGATGCCGTTGCCATCACCGACTATGGCAACGCCGAAAATGAATGCCAGCAGTAATAGGAAAATAAGTAGGTTGCCCAGTGCAAAATACCAGTACTCCGCGCGCGAAGCGCGTCCGCTGAATTTAAGTAAGCGGTGGAACACGCAGGTTTTCCATGCTACAAACGGCCCCCAGGCTTTGGGAGGTTGCGGTGCAATTAAAACAGTCTCTATGGGTTGCCAGTCGGCCATGCCCTGAGTATATATCAGGCAATCACGGGAAAGTAAGCCACTGCGGTACATATCTCTAATGGACTCGAGGGGAAACGGACCTCGGGGGGTAGAACCGGGATTCGCAATGTAGTAGGAAGGAGCCATGATGAGATGAAATGGTATGTGCAGTGTTCGGAACGCTGCTTATGCTATCAATTTTTGAGGCTGCTGTCAACGTTTTTACCTGCATTTATGTGCTTAACTTCTTGCCACGGTGCGATTTTTGTGTTAGTATGGCGTGCATGAGAATTTTACTTGTAAACGGTTCTCCCCGGCAGGATGGGTGCACCTATACCGCCTTGGCAGAGATGGCGGCTGCTTTTGAGGCCGAAGGGGCGGAAACGCTTATTTACCACATTGGTGCAGAGCCCATAGCCCCGTGCCGAGCCTGCCGTGGTTGTGCGCGCGCCAAACGTTGTGTTATAGAGGATAAGGTGAACGAGTTTGTGGAGCTGGCACGCGGGTATGATGGTTTTGTTATCGGCTCGCCGGTGCACTATGCATCGGCCTCCGGCTCATTGGTGGCTTTTATGGACCGCGCATTTTTCTCGGACTATGTGGGCGGCTTCAATAGTTTTGCGCATAAACCGGCCGCTGCCGTAGCCTCTGCCCGCAGAGCCGGTACAACGGCTACGCTGGACCAAATTCAAAAATATTTCACCA
>SUVM01000060.1 GCA_015062015.1 Akkermansiaceae bacterium
GTTGGCAGGGGTCGCCGGCCATCATGGCACCGCAACCGGCAATCATTTGCCCGGTGTAAATACCGCTCATGTGCAAACCGGTTGCCAGTGAGCGGGTCTTGCCGCGGTGGTAGTCTGTAATAAGTGCCAAGGCGGCGGGGATGTAGAAGGCCTCGCTAACACCCATGAGGGCTCGCCAGAAAATGAGCTCTTGGTAAGAGGTGGAGGCACCCGTCATGTAGGTGACAACGGACCAGATAACCAGAGACATCAGGATGATGAACTTGCGGCTGAAGCGGTCCGCCAAGTAGCCGCCCACCGGGCTGAGCACGGCGTACACAATCAGGAAGAACGAGGTGACGAGGCCGAACTGGCTGTCCGTCATTTCAATACCGCCGTTGGGCGCATCTACAATGGAGCTGCGCAAGGCTGCCAGCAGCTGGCGGTCGAAGTAGTTGAGCATGACCACTACCCACAGCACCGCTACGGCTATCCATGCCCATTTGCCGGGTTTGTCTGTCACGTTCTTGCCGACGGGCTTGAGCTTGAAGCCGTGTTTTTTAGCCATCAGGCAGGCCAGAATGGCAATGATTAAGCCGCCGATGAGGGTGATGGGTGCAAAGCCTTTAAGGCCTTGTGCTATGCTGCGAGCCGTCATTTGTGCCTCGCTGTACGGAGCCAGTTTAACTTGGCTGATGTAGGGGGTGCGAACCCCCGGGGCAATCTCGCCGGAAACGATGTAGATGGTGTCGTCCACTTTGACGGTGGGAGCCGTCACAACGCCGATGGCAAGCTCGCCGGCTTTGGTCCAGGCTTCTTTGGCATCGTCAGCTTTTTCCGGGTTGAAGCGGTAGATTTTGCGGCTTTGTCCGGGGTGGGTTTCGGTGACGATGGTTGTACCGTCTTCATTTGTTTCGGTTTTCAGCTCGCCTTTAATTTGTTTTTCGTAGTATTTGCCGGGGTCGCCGCCCAGGAGGTAGAGCCCTTGTTGCCCGGTGTGCATGGGACCGGCCGGGGCAACGAGCGCTTCGCGCATATCTGCCACTTGGGTCCATGTGTTGTTGGCAATGTCGTAGCAGAAGGTGCTCTTTTGGTAGGTGCGTATGGCTTTGTCTGCTACTTTGTAGGTGCCGTCGTTAGGGGCAAGGGAGCAACCGCCTGCCACATAAATTTTGTGGTTCCAGTAACCGGCAACGGCCAGCATGCGTCCCTCCGGCATGTCTGCCAGCTTTTGCCAGCCGGTTGCGGGGGCTGCGGTGTCGAGCACATAGCTGCTCTTAAGGGCTTCCGTAGAGTCAGCTTTCTCCTGCCCGCCGAACACATAGAGCTTGGAGCCTACCTGAACAAATGCGGCAGAGGCAATGCTGGTGGGCAAATTGGGCAGCTCTTCCGCAACGAGTTGGCCATTTACCACGCTTGCTTTGAGGGTGGTTGCTAAGTGGCCGTTTTCGTTGCAGCCACCGGCAATGATGATGCTGTCGGAACCATCGGTGGTGTGGGCAGCGTAGCCAATGGTGTAGGGCAGTTCTCCCACTTTGGTGTCTTTCCCTGTAGAGAGGTCAAGCACCACCACGTCTTTGTAAAACACCTTGGGACCACGGTCTGCCGGTACCTCTATTTTCTTTTTGGCTTCGGGGAAATTGGCACCACCTGTCATGATGATTTTGCCGTCTGCTGCAGATGCCGCCATACCTGCCCGGCCGAGTTCTTTGTATTCGCTATCTTCGGCTTTTTTATAGCCGTTGAGTTGTTGCAGGTTTTCTTTACCTACGGCAGATGCGGCTTCGGGGTGAGCCGATATGGTTAATTTCATGCACGGTGCGGCAGGGGCTGCCGGTGCTGTGGCGGGTTGCTCGGCTGCAGGTGGCGGTGTAGGTTGCTCTACCGCAGGTGGCGGTGTATCTTGAGCCATGAGCGGCAAGGACGCCATGGCAAGAGTTAATAGTATTTTTTTCATGTGTACAGTATGATATCGGTGTTGAAAGGTTAGTTTAATTTGGCACCCCAAACTTGGTTGGAGCGTTTGCCGGGGCGTTGCTCGCCGTTGATGATGACGGCAAGCCCGTTCCACTCTGCACAGGGCAGTACGGCGCGTGCAACGGCAATTTCTCCGGCATCTTTCCACTCCCCGCATTTGATGCAGTAGCAGAGGGAGAAGTTGTGGAAGCCCGGGTGGTTTTGCGGGGTGAAGCCTTTTACGGTGGCGTCATCACCACCCAGCAGGTAAATGTGCCCGTTGATTACCGGGGCAGGGGTGGGCCCGGCTGCACAGAAATGCGGCAGTTTGGGCAGCGGTACCCAGCCGCCGTCTACGCTGTAGCTCCATGCATCGGTGAGCATGTCGCGTACTTGGCGCCCGTCTTTGCCGTCTTTAAGACCAATGCCGCCCAGCACATAAATGCTGTCGCCCTCGGTAGCCATTTGTTGCAGGAAACGCCCGCGAGCCGGCAGGGCGGGAGCCTCGCTCCATGCGGCGGTGGCGGGGTCGTACACCCACATGCGGGTTTCGGCATCTTGCTCTCCCGGGGCAACACTGCCGCCTTGCACATATACTTTGCCGTGCAGTACGGCTGCGGCGTGGCCGGTAAGCGTGGTGGGCAGGGGGGGGAGCTCTTTGCAGGTAATGCTGCTGCCGTCCCAGCTCAGCAGGTAGCAATCTGCCACGGCTCCGTCTGCATTGCTGCCGCCTATCAGCATCACGCCATCGGGTAAGCTGGCACTGGCACCGTAGCCCAAGGGCTTGGGCAGCGGCGTGCTTTCTACCCATTGCTCACTGCCCGCGGGCAGCACGAATACGCGGTCGGTCCAGCGTTTGGGCCCGCCTTCCCACAGCGGCTTTTCCGGGAAATTTGCTCCGCCTGTGACAATCAATGCACCGTTATGTACACCGGCATACGAACCGGCAAAACCCTCAGCATCGGGCAAATCTGCCAGCTGCTGCCATTCTAAGGAAATATTTTTACAACTCATTACAATGCTTAATCTATCATAATCTCGGGTGTCGGGCAAGAAAAATGTTGATTGGCGGTAAGCCAATGTAATAGTTAGCGGATAAAATTGACGTGTATAGGGTAAAGCTGCTTATAATATGCGGGTATGAAACTACATCTGCCCTTATCTTTACTTGTTTATGTTGGTGCCGTGTGGCATGCTGCCGCAGCTGTTGGCGATACGGGGAGCGCATGGGATGCCCGTTGGGGTGCGGACGGATTGACCGGTGCGCCGGATGCCGCTGCCCCTCAATACCAAGCGGCTATCACCGCCTCCGGAGTAACGGCTTTGGTTCAACCTGCCGGGCAACCCGCCCCGTACGATTTCGGTACCTATACCGCCATTACTTTGGTGGGTGCAGGCAATGGCGGTGCTCAAATTTTCGGCGGAGCATCCGCCACGGATTCCGTCGCAACAGGCGCGGTGGAGCGTAATACTTGGATTGCCGCCGAGGCCGGGCAGTACCAAATGTTGGTAGGCGGAAATTATGCGGATAATTGGAATAGCGGCACAGCTTTTCATTTTACGGGTAATTCCCATATCCTTGTCAACGGTGCGAGTACAGATATGATTGTGGGTGGTAATTTTAAGGATGGTCAAAGTGCTTCGTTTACGGGTAATTCTTATATCTCTGTAATGGGGGGTAATGTAAGGGGGGCTATTATGGGGGCAGGGGTGGTGGCGCACAACCGCGATGTGCAATTTACGGGGGATACGAATGTGTTTGTTTACATCCCGTTAGCGGACAACTCCGGCACAGCCTTTTATCTGTTGCCGTCCAATATGGTGATGGGCGGGTACGGCTGGGCAACCAATACCCGTAAAACGCAAACGATTACCGGCAATACGCATGTTACCGTGGACCTTGCCGCCTATACCGGGGCAGAGGCGCCTTTTGCCAAGCATGTGGTGGGCGGCGGTTTTAGCGGTGCCTCCGGCAATGCGCAGGTGATAGACGGCAATACCTTTGTAACGGTGGATTTGGGGACGCAGGCTATGGCTGCCGGCGTGCGCGTTGTCGGTGGGCATTGGGTAAACGCCGGTGGCGGTACGGTAACGGGCGTGGCGCACCTGAGTATTAATGGCGGTACTTTCAATGGCTGGGTGGTAGGTGCCTCGTGGACGGATGTTGCGGGCACCTCTACCTCTTACGGTGGTGTGCAGATGCAGCTTAATGGCGGTACGCTCAATGGCAATGCGGTTGGGGCATCTTATTTGGCAGCCGGGCTGGGCAATGCCCAAGTGGGCAGTGTGCAGGCTGCGGTAGATGGTGCCACCTTGGCCGGTACCCTGTACGGCGGTTATTATATTAATGGCACGGGTACGGATTCCGTCAATGCTCAAGTGGGGGATATTGCTATTACCCTTAACAGCGGTGCGGTTAACCATATCATCGGCGGCTCTTATGTGCCGCGTAATAATGCGGACGCCGTGGTGCGGCAGGGGCACGTTACTATCTCTCTGCAAGGCGGTACGGTGAATGGTAATATCCATGCCGCCGGGCAGCAGGCAGGTGCTACTGCCATGCAAACGGACTCTACCACGGTGAGTATAGGTTCTGCGGTGGCGTTTGCGGATTCTTCCGTGGTGTCCGGCGGCTATGCCGGGGGCAATGTCACCTCTGCCGTTAACGGGGAACGCGTGTTGGTGTTTGCCGATGCGCAAACGTACACCAATGTGGCGGCAGTCGGTTTCGAGTCCTTCGATTCCGTGTCTGTGGCAGAGGGCGCAGCGGTGACGCTGGAGTCTCTCACCATGGTGCAGAGCCTGCAAAAATCAGGTGGCGGGGCGTTGGTGCTCTCGGCGCACGATACGTTGGCGGGTATTACGGTATCCGGCGGCATGTTGGATTTGGCAGCCGGGCAGGATGCCGCTGCGCTGCAACGGCTCACCATGGCGGGCGGGACGCAGTTGAGAGGCTTATCGGGCACGCTTTCTACTGCCGATACGGTGTTGGCGTTAGAGCTCTCCGCACAGAATATTGGGGAAAACGCCGCTGCTACTCCCATGTTGCTTGGCTCTGCCTTGGTGGTGGATATCGCATCTGCTGCCAATGTCACGTTGGATTTAAGTGCCGATGCCGTGGTAGAGCTGCTGGAAACGCACCGCGAGGCAGGGGTGGTCTCTTGGCTGACGCTTACGGACGGCACCCTGCAATTTGCGGACACAGCGGCCACTGCCATTGTGCCGGAGCTGTTTGCTTACGGTATACGCGTTGCCGGGGTGAGCGGCGGCAGCCTGTTGCTCAGCGGGCAGGCACAGGGCCTGTATTATGTGTTGCAAGACCCCGCCGCAACGGATCCGCACCTCGTTACCACATATCCCACTCTGGGCATGTACGAGGGCGTGGTGATAGAAGGCGGCCAAACGCTTTCGCTCTCTTTGGCCGGAGATGCAAACCCTGCTACACAGGCGGTGGTGCGCAATCTGGCGGGCGGCTCTGCAAGCTCTCTGGTGGTGCAAAACAGCTCGGGCTCCGGTACATCGCAAGTGGAGTTAGAGCAACTTGTTGCCACCACAATGGCAGGTAGTATTGCTGCCGGGGATGGAACTGAACTTATTAAAACCGGCCCGGAGGTATTGACGGTACAGGGGGCTTTTACGGCACCTGCGCTACAGGTGCAAAACGGCACGCTGCTGCTGGGCGGTACCGGCAATGCCTTGCAACAGGTTGGCGGCAACGGCACGTTGTTGCTTGGTGCGGGCTCTGCTACTACTTTTTCTTTTAATACCGATGCCGCAGAGCGTATTGTGGACTTAGCGCGTCTGGTGCTGCAAGATGGCGCCTCGCTCACCCTGCATTCCGTGGGTGCTGCCTATTTAGGGGCGGGTGAGTATGTGCTGGGCACCTTGGATGAGTTGCAGGCCGGCGATTATACGCTTACCCTGAGCGGCACCCCCTTTATGCGGGTGGATGCCACGCGCAGTTTTTTGGCGCAGGAGTCCGGGCAGCTTTTGCTGGTGTTGGTAGGTGCCGGCAATAACCCGCTGGCAGAGGCCGCTACCTCTCACAACGCACGCGCCGGCGCAGAGCTGCTGTGGAATGCGCCCGCTACCCCCGGCGGAGCCATCCAAGCCGCCTATAACGAAGCGATGCAGTTGCTGCGCGGTGGCAACACTGCCGCTGCTAACGAGCTGATGGCGGCTGTTGCCGGTTCTTCCTACACGGCCTTGGGTGCAGCATTTCGGCACGAGTTGCAGCAGCGTTTGTATGCCATCCGCAATCGCACCACGCATATGGGGTTGTCGGAGTGCTTTGTGTACGACGACATCCCCCTCTGGAATGCTTGGCTGAATGCCGATGGCGCTTACTCCGAGCTTCGGGCAGACGGTACGGCTGCCGGTTACAAGCTTTCCTCTTGGGGCGGTACGGTGGGTATGGATATTGCGTTTGACGATGCTTGGTGCGGCGGCTTGGCCTTTACCGCTTTGTATGGGGATATGGATGCCTCTGCCCCCGATGCATTGGACGGCGATTTTGATACCTACACGCTGGCACTTTTCGCTCAGTACGAAAAACGCCGGTGGTCCCACACGTTTATTGCCGCCGGCTCGTGGCTGGAGGCAGATATGCACCGCAGCGTCTCCGTGGGGGCGCACCGTTATACCACAGCCGCAGATACGCACGGCTTTGGCCTGGGGCTTATGTACGAGCTGGGCTACAAAATCCCGTTTAACGAGCAACGCACCGCCTATGTACAACCCATTGCCCATGTGGTGTATACTCATAGCTCTGTGCGCGGGTTTACGGAGTCCGGCTCCGATGCGGCCTTAACCATGGGCAACCAATCGCAAAATGCCCTCGTGTTCGGTTTGGGGCTGCGTGCTCAAACCACTCTTGCCGAGTCGGATTACGACCGCTTTGCCACCCTGCAAGGCCGTGCTTTGCTTAAAATCCATACGCTCGATCGCCGCTGCGATGCCTCCGCCGCTTTTGCGGATGGCGCTGCTGCGGCCACCGTTATCTCTGCGCAGGATGGCGTGTTAGGGGCAGAAATCGGCGCCGGTCTCACCATCCCCATCGGTGCCGGTAGCGGGGTTCTCTTCCTTGATGCCGCCGCAGAGTTCCGTGCCGATGCTGTGGATGTATTCGGCTCCGTCGGCTACCGTTTCCGCTTCTGAAGCCCTTGTTTTAACACCATGTGCCCACCCCGGGGGATTTGGCAGAACGCCAAGTCCCCCGTGTTTTGGGAGCGTGGAAGTTTATTATAAGTAGCAAAAATGATACAAATAGCAAAATTTAGCTTGACGTAAGCATGGAAAATGCTAATATTATCACTGATAAATATTATTATAAAGATGAAGTGCGCAGGGATAAAAATGTTGCTGATGAGCCTCTTGTGCTGGTGTTGCATAGGGGAAGCGCGAGCTTATGGAGATTCTTGGGATGACGATACACCCACCGTTAGGTATGATGACAGTGTGTACCGTGCCATGAAAGCCTCTAAGCTTTATAAATTGGCATTGGATGGAGATGTGGCGGCCATGCGTATTCTTGGGCAAAAATTGATTACCGGTAATGGGGTTAAAAAGGATGTGCGCAATGGGGTGAAGTGGATTCGCAAGGCGGCAGAAGAGGAAAGCGACCCCGCCGCCATGTACATGTTTGGAGAAATGTATGAAAAGGGTAAAGGGGTCTCTAAAAATGAAAAGAAAGCCGTAGAATGGTTTGTAGAAGCATATGAGGAAGGCTACAAAAAGGCTCAAGCTAAGATTATGGCGCACCCGGTCTCTTATGCTCTCAACTGGTGGGAAGAGCAAGCTTCTTCTAACAAAGAGGCAGCCCTGAAACTCATTACCTGCTATGCTACCGGTAATGAGGGCGTGGAAAAAGATACCAATCGCGCCAAATATTACTATAATTTGGCTCATGACAAATGGCCGCAGGATGCGGAAGCTCTCTTGGCATCGCTGCCTTATGACGTGCGGCAAGAGCTGGATGATTCCGCAAGGCGCACCTCTTCGCCTCAGTATTATTCCGATTATCAGAGCAATAATACAAGCAAAGAATCTATTGAGGAGGAGTTGATAGATGCCATCGAACAAGGTGATTATGATACTGTGAAAGCATTATTGGAGTCGGATGTAGAGATGGGTAATCAGGCAAGAATCCTTCTTTCCTCCGTTTCCGCGCCGCGTCATGCAGACTCTATCCTGCAAGAACTCATTAATCACGGTATCAATGTGCATGCTGCAAATAACTCTGTTATACCGGCTTTGCATAAAGCTTGCCTGAGAGATGAAAATGATGCGGAACGCCCGGAAGTTGTGCGCATCCTGCTCAATGCCGGAGCGGATGTGAACTTAAAGACAGCAGACGGCGAAACCCCGCTCATGTTTGCTACATGCGCATTATGCGAGAAGGTTGTCGAGGTGTTGTTAAAACATGGTGCGGACGTAAATGTGTGGGCAGAATCTCAGGAAGGCCTTTGTAGGATGGGCTGCCGGATAGTGGACTCAGACTTTCCTGAAAAATATGATGCTTTGACGATTGCATGCACGAAAGGTTCTCTTAACTGCGTTAAAAGTCTTATCGGGGCCGGCGCCGATATGAATATTCGGTATAATGGCGATCCTCTATTTTATCAGTTCATTACTGTTCCCGGTATGTTTGAGTTTTGTCTGGAGCATGGCGTTAATCTTGACCTTACGGACGGGGATGGAGGCACGCTTTTGCTTGTGTTATGCATTAATAACAAAAAGGAAGATCTGGACTTAATCCTCAAATGTATCAAAGCCGGTGTCAATATTGATATTATTGATAAAAATGGCGCATCGCCTCTTCTTTGCTCTGTCGCATTTAAAAATAAAAAAATATTTAACGCACTCTTAGCCGCTAAAGCAGATGCTAACCTGAAACATGATTTCGATTTAACAGCTCTGCATGTGGCTGCCGGCGAAGGTCTGTATGACATGGTTGCCGGACTCCTGGAACACGGAGCCGATGTGAATTCCATCGGAACCAAAAATGAGTGGACGCCTTTGCATGTTGCCGCGCACGATGGGCATCTTTCCATTGTTCAATTATTGGTAGAAAAAGGGGCGGATATCAATATTAAAGCCGGCAACGGAAATACCGCAGAACAGGTGGCTCGCGAAGCAAATCATCAGGATATTGCCGATTATTTGGCTAAAGCCGCGCGGATAGAAGAGCAAGCCGAGCACAATAAATCGGAGAAACAAATGGCAATTTACATCATTTGGGGGGCTGTTGGTATAGGGTTCCTGGCTCTCATCATCATCTGGGGTATTGCGCGTAGCGGTAAAACCACGATTGTTTTAACCTCCGGTCTGAATAAAAAAAGGGTTTCTGCTCCTTCGCCGACAAAAAGCCTTACCGCAACTCCGCGCTTAAAAAACCACAGCGAGCATCGGGGGGCTGCACCTCATGCCCGGCATACGCCGCCGCCATCTCATAAAAATACCCATATTGCTCCTCCACCCCCGCCGCCGCCTCATGCCGATAAGTCTTCAGATAAAGTGTACATGATTCTCATGGCAGATGGTAGCCAAAACGGCCCCTTCTCGTTGGCAGATTTGCGCGCTCACTTGCAAGCCGGTTATATCACCCCCGATACCTTTGTTTGGTGTCAGGGCATGCCCGATTGGCAACCCGCACACTCTGTTATGGGAAGGTAATTTTCGGCGTTGTTTTAATTAACTATGTAACTCATGTTTTCATCGGAATGATTTCTTTGCCTTTTATGAAACCCACTTTATTACTCACATTGTCGTTGCTGGGAGCCATAGTTACGGCTCCGGCTGCTTATGGTTATCATTATATCAAAACCGCTCCCGGGAGTGTGCATGCCTCTTCTAATGCTCGGGCCTTATTGGAAGATGCTCGCGCCGGAGATGTGGATGCTATGCGTCTTCTTGGTAAACAATTGATTGACGGTACCACCATGAAGCGCGATTTGAAAAACGGTGTTCTTTGGCTCAAAAAAGCAGTCGAAGCCGGCGATGACCGTTCCATGGTGATGCTGGGCGATTTGTATTACCACGGCCGCGCTGTCTCTCAAAACCAGAAAAAAGCCTTGGAGCTCTACATGCAGGCGGCCGAGGCCGATAATAAAAATGCTCTGAAACGCTTGGAAAAAATGCCCCTCAACTTAACCCTCGACTGGTGGGAGAAGCGCGCAGATGACGGAGATAAAAAAGCTGTCTTAAAATTGATGAAAGCCTATGCCACCGGTAAAGGTGTTGCACAAAATATTCAAAAAGCCCGCAAGTATTTCGAAATCGCCGATAAAAAGTGGCCCAAAGCCGCAGAAAAAGCTTTAGCTAAAATGCCGGAAGATGTTAAGGAGAGTATTTCAAACAGTGGTGATTATTTAGCTTTAATTCCGGTGAAACGTATAGAAGAGAAATATTACATAAACGGCACCGAGGATGAGTGCAAGAAACAGTATATCTCCGATCTCGAACGTGTTAAATCCGGTTTAATCTATGTTAGTTGGAATAAGCAGGAGATGGGTACAATACGCAGGTTCAATGATATTGTCGGAGGTTATGTTTCGGCAGAACTATGTCGCTTGACTCTTATCAGTAAGTATGGTGTGTCGCCAAAAGAATTAGAGTTGTCCGGTAAAGAATTACGAAAGGAAATCAAACAGAAATGTGATAGTATTCAAGCCTCAATAGATTGGGATGATATACAGGCCGGTGATATGGAATGTTTGATGGCTATAGGTTTTCTTACGCAAGGCGGAGATGAGGAAAATAGACGTGAATTGATTTATAGGTCGTCTGCTGAAAATTGCCTCCTCTTTTTTGCGCGAGTTACGGCCGGAGAACTTAAAAAAGTAACATCTGCAAGCAGAGGCTCTGCTGCGATGCAGGCTGCGTTTGCCGGTACATATCATAAATTATTGGGAGATTTGATTGCTGCTACATCACCCGGGCTTTGTTCCCCTAAGCCTAATTATAATAATGTGATTCAATCCATTAAAGAGCAGGTGAATAGGATTTCCCGAGCCGGTTATTATGGTGATGAAATCATGGAAGATTATGTGAGGATGATTCGAAAATCCTATAACTTTAATTAATCTGCATATGTAGGCTGCTCTTCTCTCGCTTTTTTTGTTTAATATTGCATACAAAGCTGAAGGATGTATTATAACAACATGTCAAGGGTATTATTTCTACTGATGATCTTGTGGTGCAGCATGCCGTGTTTACATGCTGAGTTGAGCGATGAAGATACAGCCCTCATTGCCGCAGGTAACGTGTTGGGGCATGCAGAGCTGGAGGGAGTGGGGCTTAAGGGGTATTTTTACGACCTCAAACAAACAAAAGACCGTAAACCTACCGGCTTACATGGCGGGAATGAAAATGAAAATGAGCTTCTGAAGGAACTGCATGCCTTTTTTAAGTCCGGTTGGAGCCGCAAAAAACTCAGCAGGTATTACCGCTCGGAAGATGCGTTTTTCGCGCCCTTTATTTATATGCCGCCGACATATGAACGTTATGTGCCGGTGGCTATCGGATTGGGCGATAGCCGAAAGCCGCAATCTCAATGGGAATGCAAACCCTCCGCTTGGCTTATTGTGTACCGTGGCAGGGTTATTGCCCCGCGTACGGGTAAATTCCGCTTCATCGGCACAGGAGATATTTATTTGGGAGTGCGGTTTAATGGGAAAAATGTGTTGGAAGCCGGCTACCGCATTCCCTTACTGTATAATGCCAAGAACCCACGTGCCTGCTTCGTTTCGGGGTTCAATCTGCAAGAGCGAGAGCAGTTTCTTAAAAGCCGAAAAGGCTATGAATTAGTGCGGGGGATACCCGGCTGCCTTGTGTGGGATTCGGAGCTGGGCGGCTTGGTGGCTGGTACTCCCTTTTCCGTAAAAGCAGGCCAGGCTTATAATATAGAAATTGCTCTTTCCGAAAGTTCCGGTGGTAAGTGCGGTTTTGTCCTTTTCATAGAAGACATTACTCGCGGAAAAGACAGCCATGCCCGCTCTTACGACCTCTTCCGCACGGCCAATGTGTTGCCCGATACCAAGGCTATTGAGAAACTGTACAAAGAAGCCGATGCTTATACCTCCTTTTCCTCAATTATTTTTAACGAGGATTCTCCTGTCTGGCGTATAGCACCCTCTCAAAAGTCCCATAAAAAGCCTTAACCTGTTTTTTTGTCCGCTTTTTAGTAAATCCGCCGTTGTTTAACAGACAAAACAGCGGCATTTTCTTTGCCGGAATAACAAACATTCCCTCAAGTTTTGTGTGATTTTGAAGCATTATTCCCTAAAGTTTTGTGCAATTTTATAGTGATATTCCCTCAAGTTTTGTGTAAAAAGGCTTGATTAAGCTTTAAGAATGAGTATAATGATATGCACGAGGAGAAATTATGGAAAGGACATTGACAAATGAGTTAAAAAAATGGAAGGATAGTGCAAGGCGTAAGCCTTTGTTATTACTGGGAGCACGGCAAGTAGGCAAAACTTGGCTGATGAAAGATTTTGCTGCCACGCATTATAAAAATACGGTATACAT
>SUVM01000061.1 GCA_015062015.1 Akkermansiaceae bacterium
GTATCAAATGAATTAGAGCTCAACCCCGGTATCAATAAAAAACAAGTAAGACGGGTACCCTTCAAAACAGACCCAATCAAAGCCGTTAAAGCGATCAACAAATGGGCTAAACAAAAAACTAAAGGGCGCATTACCAAGGTGCTGACAAAAGACGATGTATCTGCCGACACGCGTCTGATTGCGGCCAATGCCATTTATCTGAAAGCCATTTGGTGGTACCCGTTCGACAGCGACTTCACGCAGGAGAACACGCGTTTCACCCTGGCAGACGGCTCTACCACAACAGTAACCATGATGAAACAACAAGCCTACTACACTTATGCAGAGGGGGAGGCTTGGCAAGCCGTTGCCTTGTTTTACATACCGGATGACGATATAAAACCAACCAAAAATGTTGCCCGCACCTGCTTCATCGGCATTCTGCCCAAGGGAGACGCACGCGAGTTTGCACGCCGGCTCACGGCAGAAACATACCAAAGCATTCGGGCCGCCTTGGCGCAAGCTGCTCCGCAAGACACCATCGTCTGCCTACCGCGCTTTACCATTAAAACAAAGACCTTTTCTCTTAAAGACGCGCTTTCTGCCTGTGGGGTAAAGCAAGCTTTCTCTGCGTCGGGCAACTTCAGCGGCTTTACAGGCTCTCAACTGCAACTCCGCGATATCGTGCAACGCTGCTATATCAACATCAACGAAAGCGGCACAGAGGCAGCCGCCGTCACCGAAGCAATTTCAGATGAAGGCTGTATCGAAGAAGATGAAGCAGGGCGCACCAAAGTCATCAACTTTGACCGGCCCTTCATTTGGGTTATCACCGATTTGGAAACACCGGCCGCACCATTCTTTATGGGGCTTTTAGAGCAACCTTGAAACCGCTACACCTCCTCCCCGTCCTCGGCCTTGCACTATCTGCGTGCGTGCAGCAAACGCAGCAGGACACATCATGATGCCGGGCTGGGTGCGCTTTTCTCTGCATCGGCAGATTTCAGGGGATTTTGCGACAGCTCGTTATGGGTATATTGAAAGAGCCGAGTACCCCGTAAACACTTGCTAACATAAATTAAGCTTGCCAAAGAAGCACCCTCGTGCCATAATGTGCACCTGCGGTTGGTGTGATTACCACATCATAACAACACACTGCTTATATTCTTTCTCCACTTATCTATGAATCTCAGTGCCAAAGAGCTGCGCGCATGCGAAGACGAAGAGTTGGTAAAACTGGCTCAGGCGCAAAACCAACCGGCACTGGAAATTTTAATTACGCGCCACTGTGCCAAACTGCGCACCGCCCTCATAAGCCGCTATGGCAAACGCTTTGAACAAGACGCATATGATGCCGTGCAAAATGCCGGCATCAAAGCTTACAAAAACATCAAATCGTTTAAAGGCGATAGCTCATTTTACAGCTGGTTCTACTCCATTGCCGTCAACGAGGCTAAAACCATTTTCCGTAAAGCCAAGTACGACCGCTACGACACCATCGACCAAACGTACGACGACTCCGATAAAAAAGTATACGAGCCCGAGGACCCCGACCGGCAGATTAACCCCATTGTTGCAACGGATAACAGGCTGTTGCGTACCCTCGTCATGAAACAAGTGGACAAGTTGTCCGAAAAGCTCAGAATCGTTGTTTACCATTGCGATATTTTGGGCTACAAGCCACGGGAAGTGGCAAAAATGTTTCAGCTAGACGAAACAACGGTAAGAACCCGCCTGCACAACGGCCACAAAAAGCTGCTCGCCAACCTGCAAAATATCCGTAACGATTTGCTGGGTTAAGCCACCGTTAGCGACTTTTGGTAAATATGCCGGGATTGGCTCTTGAAATCTTGCCCATGCCATTGTAAAATGCCCCCGGCATGACAGATAACGGCACTTCCTCACCATTAAAAACCGATTTACAACCCACAGCTGACAAAAAAGCAGATGGGCTCAGAATGCTCATCATGCTGGCTGCGGCGCTTGTAACACTCATCGCCCTGCGGGAGTTGCGTGATTTGCTAATACCTATTCTCTTAGCGGCTTTTTTGGCCATTATCAGTTACTCTATCACGGATTTGCTGAGCAGGAAGCTGAATTTTCCGCACTGGTTATCTGTTATTTTCACCTTAATCATTGATGCCGGAGTCATCTTTGCCGTGGGGATGCTGATACACTTTTTGGCAGCAGATATGCGAGCCACCCTCCAAAGCGAGGTTACACTCAAATTCCAGGAAAAATACCATGATTTTCTGCTGTGGTTAGACAACTGGGGCTTAGGCAAACATGCCAGCCAAGTCTTGAGTGCCCCGCAACATTATTTAGGGATGGAAAAAATCTTCAACGTATCCCAAGCCGTAGGGTCCGGAGCCATCTCGTTCTTATCCATGACCACGCTTATTCTCGTGCTGATGACCTTTTTGCTGGGCGAAGCCCCCTTGTTCAGAAAAAACTTTAAATCCCTGCCTAACAGCATACAAGGCAAACAGCAGGTATTCTCCGCACTTAAAGGGATTCAACGCTATCTCTTCATCAAAACCATCGCCAGTGCCTGCACAGGCTTGTTGGCTTGGTGGCTGTGCGCCGCCATGGATGTTCCCTTCGCCTTCCTTTGGGGGGTTGTAGCCTATGTGCTCAACTACATTCCCACCATCGGCTCCATCGTAGCGGCTATCCCCCCGATTTTGCTGGCACTGCTGCTGGGCAGCTTGGGAGACACCTTCTTGGTTGCCGGCGGCTACATCGGCATTAATTTTATGATAGGCAACGGCATAGAGCCCATCTTCCTCGGCAAACAGTTTGGCATAGCCACATCGGTGGTGCTGCTTTCCGTGTTATTATGGGGGTGGGTTTGGGGGCCGGTGGGCATGTTCTTGGCTGTGCCTATTTCCGTTCTTATTAAACTCGCGCTGGAAAACTCGCGAGACCTCTACTGGGTTGCTGCCATCATCGACGACGACACCGAGCACCCAAACCCCAATTTACAAAAAAATAACAACTCATAACCAGCCCCATTATGCATTCTTTCGCATACAAAAACGGTGCTCTGTACTGTGAGGATGTCCATTTGGCCGACATTGCCCGAGCCGTTGGCACCCCCACTTTCGTATACAGCCGCAAAACCATTACGGACGACTTGGCAGAGCTGCAACAAGCCCTTGCCCCCTTAAACGCGCATGTGGCCTATGCCGTTAAAGCTTGCTCCAACAAAGCAATACTTAACCTGATGGCGCAACAAGGCGTCGGGTTCGACATTGTATCGGGCGGTGAGCTCTGGCGCGTTGTCAACGCCGGCGGGGATCCCGCGCTGTGCACCTACGCAGGTGTAGGCAAAACGGAGGCAGAAATTCGCTATGCGCTCAACCTGGGCATCTATTGCTTTAACTGCGAGAGCGAAAACGAGCTGCGAGAAATTAACCGCATTGCCGGAGAAATGGGAGTAAAAGCCCCCATTGCCGTTCGCGTTAATCCCAATGTGGAAGCCCATACGCACAAATACATCACCACCGGAACCAAGGAAAACAAGTTCGGGGTAGACATCTCGCGCATCGAAGAGCTTTACGCCACCATCGCCGCAGAAATGCCCCATCTGCACATACGCGGACTGCAAATGCACATAGGCTCTCAGCTTACGGACATTGCCCCCTTTGTAAAAGCCATCGAAAAAGTAGCCCCCATTGCCCAAAAATTCAAAGAGCTCTACAACATCGAGTTCTGGAGCATCGGCGGGGGCATAGGCATTGTATACGACGGGTGCTTGGCCTCCGGCAAAGCGGAGTGGTGGGCAGCTCACCCGGAGCACATTACCCTTACCGGCTATGCCAAGGCCATTATACCGCTTTTGCAACCGCTGGGGCTCAAGATACTGGTAGAGCCGGGGCGGCGCATCGTGGGCAATGCAGCCTGCATGCTTACTACCTGTCTTTACGAGAAAAAAGGGGAAGCCAAGACATTCAAAATGATAGATGCCGGTATGAACGACATCATCCGCCCTGCCCTCTACGAAGGTTACCACGAGATTTGGCCGGTTAAAGAGCACAACGGAGACACCATTGTGGCCGACATTGTGGGGCCCATCTGCGAAAGCGGCGACTTCCAAGCCCAAAACCGAGAGATAGCCGATATTCGCCCCGGAGAACTACTGGCAGAGATGAGTGCCGGGGCCTACGGATTCAGCATGGCATCCACCTACAACTCTCGGCCGTTGGCGGCAGAAGTGCTGGTGGATGGCGACAAATGGAGCATCATCCGCAAACGCCAAACGCTGGAGCAAATGGTGGAAGACGAATGCCTGCCCGAGTAATGACACAACCAACATGATTACCTTCACCAACCTGACACGGGTAGACGAAATCGGGGCCAACAGCTACCTGCTGGATTTAGAGGGCTCTCGCATTGTGCTGGATGCCGGCATGCACCCCAAATTAGACGGCAACGAAGCCAAACCCGACTACAAGCTTATCGGCGCGGCAGACCCGGACTGCATTTTCATAACCCACTCTCACTTAGACCACATAGGCACCCTGCCGGTATTTCAGGATGAGTACCCTGCCGCAGAAGTCATTATGACCGAGGCCACGGTAAAAGTGGGGGATGCCATGTTGCACAACTCCGTCAACGTGATGACGAGCAAGCGCATCTCCGAGGGCATTACGGAGTACCCCTTCTACACACACGGCGAGCTGGAGCGCCTGACGCGCGCTTGGGTTGGCCGCCCGTACAACGAATCGTTCCGCACCGGCTACAACGGCAATGTACTGGCCACCCTGTACGATGCCGGGCACATCCTCGGCTCTTGCGGTGTATTGCTGGAAAGCGTTACCGGCACAACGGTATTCTACACCGGCGATGTCCAATTTGACAACCAAACGCTCATCGGCGGTGCGGATTTTCCGCAAGATGGGGTGGACATTCTGATTATGGAATGCACCCACGGCTGCACTGAGCGAGCCGCAGATTACACCCGCGAAAAAGAGTTACAGCGCTTTGCGACGGCTATACGCGACGTATTGAAGGGCGGCGGGGCCGTCCTCATCCCGGTTTTTGCCTTGGGCAAAAGCCAAGAGCTGCTTTGCGAGCTGGGGCACTTCAAAGAAAAAGGGCTTATCCCCGATGTACCCATCTACTTTGGCGGGCTTAGCTCCAAAATCACCCTGCTATACGACAAACTCAGCGACAGCACCCCACGCCTTAACCCCGGCTACAAACTTAAAGAAAATGTGGAAACCTGCGCCCTTCCCAAACAGGGCAAAGGTCCGCTCGTGGTAAGCCCCGGCAACATTTATCTGGTCTCCAGCGGTATGATGAGCGAGCATACCGTCTCGTACAACATGGCCGCTCAAGTGCTGCCCCACCCCAAAGACGCCATCCTCTTTGTCGGCTACAGCGACCCTGACTCCCCGGCCGGCCGCATCAAGGCCACCAAGCATGGAGACATCGTAAAACCCGCCGGCAAAGGGCAAGGGTACCCCGTCAACTGCCGTATCGAGTGCTTCGATTTCTCGGGGCATGCTACACGCGCCGCGCTTATCGACTACGCGTGTACCCTTGCGCCGAAAACCATTGTACTGGTGCACGGAGACCCGCAAGCCACAGCCTCCATGCAGGCAGAGCTGAGCAACAAACTACCGCAAGCCAATATCATCATCCCCGCACCGGGAAAAACGATACGTTTGGATTAACACATCGTCGTGAAATCCGTTATCATAGAAGAAGCAGAGCTGTTGTGCCATGCCGGGGATACCCCCGCCGCAGTGCTTGAGGCACTGCAAAGCGGCACACGGCCGGCCATGCAAACAGCCACCGTAGGGGGTACCCCGGTACCCGTTGCAGCAGTATGCACACCGCTGCAACTCCCCCCAGAGCCCGGTTACGCCACACGCACCAATGCGTTGCTGCTGCATTGCCTCGGCAAAAAAAGCATCGGAATACAAATGGTCAAAAGCAAACCAGCTGCTACGCGCCGGCTCCGGCAAGCTGGTAAGCCCTTCGTATATCGTCGGTCAAGTGCCAAAAACCGCTAACCCGGCAGGGCGCGACTGCTCCAAAGACTCCCCCAATCGCGCAGCACCCTCATAGCACACATCTGCCACAACATTAAAATTACGGCGCGTCATTTCATCTTCCATCAGGCAATATGCCACATCCGTGGGCGTTACTCGGCCTTGTGCATCTTCCGCCAACACATCGGCCACCTAGCGCCCGTACTTTTGTTGCAAGTCGCGGCGGGGACACCCCAAGTCAGCCAACAAATGCTCCGGCATCCCCAAACGCATCATTGCACGCACGGCCTGCAAAACCATAGAGCCAAAGCCAATACGCTGCGCATCGGCCAAGGCCTGTATCATCCGAGGGGGTTTACGTCTGTTTCTTCTCATTCCTTATCTGCCAAACGGCCGGGTATTCTACCAAGAATACATGGCTCTGCGCCGCCACCACCTGTACCCCGCAAAGAGCTAACATACTTGCAGAAAGCCGCCTTGCGGCGGCTTTTGAGAGAAACAGCTGTACAGCTCATCAACGCCTGCGGCGGAAAAGCCCGCCGAGGAAACTGCCGGCCCCCATAGGAGCCTTGTTTTTGCGGCCTTGCGCGCCGGCGGCACCACCAAGGGCAGACATATCGGCACCGGGACCAAACATGGAAGACAAATCGGGCATGTTGCCGGATTTCATCATTTCGTTGATGTCGGGCATACCCTCGGCACCGGCCGGGGGCATTGGGGGCATGGCCCCGCCCTGCATACCGCCCATGGCTTTCATGAGGTTGCCCATTTTGCCCTTACCGCCCATCATCTCTTTCATTTCCTTAAAGTTTTTGATAAAGCGGTTCACCTCTATCTCGGGCACGCCGGAGCCCTTGGCAATACGCCGGCGGCGAGAGGGGATGAGCAATTTATAGTTAGCACGCTCTGCCGGAGTCATAGAAAGCACAATGGCTTCCATGCGCTTCATACGCTTGGGGTCCAGTGCCCCTTCCGGCAGTTGCTTGCGCAGTTTCCCGAAACCGGGCAACAGTTTCAGCAAGCCCTCCAAGGGCCCAAGCCGCTGCATCATACGCATTTGCCCCAAGAAATCGTTAAAGTTAAACTCCCCGCTCATCATGCGCTTCATGGAGTTCATGGCAGACTCTTGGTCCAGCTTCTCGGCTGCTTTTTCCACCAAGCCCACAATATCACCCATGCCGAGGATGCGATCTGCCATGCGAACAGGAACAAAGGGGCCGAACATGTCGAGCTTCTCGCCCTCGCCGATAAACTTAATGGGTTTACCCGTTACGGCACGCATAGAGAGCGCGGCACCGCCACGCGCATCGCCATCGAGCTTGGTGAGGATGATACCGGTAAGCCCCACGGCTTTATCGAACGTTTGCGCCACACGGACAGCCTGTTGACCGGTAGCGGCATCGGCCACCAACAAAGCCTCTTGCGGCTCCAGATACTTGGCCAGTTTTTTGAGCTCGGCCACCAAATCGTCATCCACCTCCTGCCGGCCGGCGGTATCAAAAATAATAACATCGTGCTCTATATCCTTTGCCCAGCGCAACGCATCTTTGGCTACGCGGATAACGTCTTTCTCCGACGCAGCGGGCGTGTAAACAGGCACCTCAATTTGCGCTGCCAAGGTGGCTAACTGGTCAATAGCGGCAGGGCGAATCAGGTCGCATGCCACCAAAAGCGGCTTACGCCCTTCCTGCTTAAGCCGGCGTGCCAACTTGGCACTTGTGGTTGTTTTACCGGCACCGTTAAGCCCCACCACCAACACGCGGCCGGGGGCGGCAAGATTCAGCTCCGCTTCTTCCCCACCTAAAAGAGCCGCCAACTCATCACGGAAAATTTTAACAATTTGCTCGCCGGGTTTTACCGTTTTGAGCACTTTTTCGCCCATTGCCTGCTCCTTCACCGTCGCAATAAACTCGCGTGCAACGGTATACTCCACGTCGGCATCCAAAAGCGCCATGCGAATATCGCGCATGGCTTCGGCTATATTAGACTCCGAAATCTTGCTCAGACCACGCAGTTTACGAAAAGCATCATCCAGTTTGTCGGAAAGCAATGAGAACATGGCTTGAACACTAGCAAATTACATGCCCAATGTCAAGCTATTCGCGTGGCATAATACCGGTAGTATCTATTTCTCTCCCCTGCACCAAATAACTTCATATCCCCCCCCTCACCGCAACACAAGCCTCTGCATGCCGAATGTAACCATAAAGAATCCCGCCCATCAATAACAAACCAATGGGCGGGTTAACTATGCAAGGGGCACTTACCCTCGCTCAAATGTGCTGCATCTTACTTGCGGCGACGACGTGCAGCCAAGCCTGCCAAAGCCAGCAGAGAAAGCGTGGCCGTGGTCGGCTCGGGGATGGATGCCGTTACAGAAAATGTGCCTGTGTTGTTATCGTACGTTACATTCTCAGCAATCGTGGATACTTTTTTACCTTGAGAATCAACAAACACAACATCTGTCTCAATTCCGGTTAAGTCAACACCGGCAAGGGAAAGATTGGTAAAAGAAAGCGGCGTTCCGGCAGAAGATATCTGCTCGTCCGTCAATTCAATCATCAACGTAAATGAGTCGAAAGATATATTGTTAAGCGTCAACGTAGCACTTTCATTATCGGAATCTACCAACAAGGCAAGGTTATCCAACGTCATCTGAGAGTCCGTATCCGCAAACTCAAGAGTCGCTTCCGACCCGGCAGCTATTATCAGATTATCGAAATCTTTAATAGAAAACGAGCAAGTAGCAGCTATATCATTTGTGCCAATTTTTAAGTTTCTATCCCCTGCGATGGTAGAGTTATCACCGCCGCCGGAAACTGTTCCGGCAACCTGCGTGCCTGCTCCCAATACAGTAACATTGGTATTACCGTTGATGATATCATCTTGCCCACCGGCATAAACATTGCCTGTAACAGTACCACCGGAAAGCGTAATGTTGGTGTCGCCCTTAATCAACGTGTTGCCATTGTCTCTGTAGCCACCACCATACACACTTCCATTAACAGTACCGCCGGATATGCGTACATCCGTAGCTCCGACATATGGCAAATCATTTGCTATATTCAGATTATTACGAGCACCGGCCCATATACTTTGAACATCGGCAGTTCCGGAAATATTAATGTGCACAGTACCGTCCACCGAGGCTTCCTGACTACCGGCACCATGAATTCGACTTGTTACCTTACCACCGCTGACATTGACGTAAACATCCCCCCCCAGTGCAAAGGCAGAGTGTCCGCCGTTGGCTGTAATATATTGACGCAGGTCATCTTGCGCGCCGGCAAAGTAGGAGCCACCATGAATGCGAGAAACCTCACCATCTACAAGGTTTACGGTGACGTCTCCTGTTGATTTGGTCGGCACAAAATCAAAATTAAAATAATGAATGTTACCACCTACCAAATACGTTGCCTTACCACTATAAAAATTAAGAGTTGCATCCCCGCTGACAGAACCGATATTGGTGGCAGCAGAACCTATCAGATTCCCGCTCTGACCGTTGATAACATTAACTGTACTGTTGTGCACATGCGGGTATTCTGCCGGGTTTATGATGCTGTTGCTACCTTCACGCTGCCATCCCGTCGCTCCAATGACACCGGGAACCCCTACACTGGTTACCCCGGTTGAACAATCAAGATTAACCGTAACATCCTTCTTTCCGGCGGCTTCTGAATCTTGATAAGTATATTGCAAGTAAGCACTCACATCTTCTGCTTCTGCAGCCATTGTAGAGCCCGCAGCCAGCGCCATGAGAACTATAAGTGTCTTTTTCATATAAATGAGTTTTGTTAAAAATAAGGCTTATGCACCAGCATGCTCATCCCTTAACGTTTAATACGCTTGGAATGTCACACTGTCCAAACCGAACGCGGCTTATTCTACAGCATTTTGAATGCTGGTAGAGTGGCTTTAGTCTGATTTTTAATACTTTACGTCCCCAAAAAGCACTCCGAATACAGCTTCCTGCATACAAGGTAAAAATGCAAAAGAGTATTATTTTTAGTAAATTCCAACTTTTAGGCTTGCACCAGCATTCAAAATGCTGATAAAAAAACAAAAGCAAACAGAGGCGACAACGGCAGACACCCCCGCGGGGCTCTGCCTTGATTTTTTGGCGGGTGGCAGGCTGATTTATTCCGAAATTTATTCCGAAATTTATTCCGAACTAAACGCAAAAAAACTTAGCGGCTATGCAAGGGCAACACCTTCCACCGGCCATTTTTTCTGGCACCTTCTCGTTGCACGATACCCTTTTTCTTTAATTCCGCAATGCACTGTTCAATCCGGCGGGAGGAGATACCGCATAGCTCTGCTAATTTCCTTGCAGAAACGGAAGCATCCGCCCGCATAAACTGAATAATGTTATGTTCTAATTCGGAAAGAGAAGGTGGAGCAGTGGTAGATTGTTTCAACGTTTTGAGGATTTCCTCCAGCATGAAATCGATGAACGGTGCACAGTCTGCCAACCGGCTACTCTCTTCTATAGCCTTATAATAACCACTTTGCGATGTGTACACCATATTTTCTACCGGCAGTTGAGGAAAAGCCGGGTGCAGTTTTCCCAAAATCAAAGATTGCCATAAACGCCCGATGCGCCCATTGCCATCGCTGAATGGGTGTATAAACTCAAACTCATAGTGAAACACGCAGCTTTTAATTAAAAGATGATCCTCTGCCGCCACCAGCCAAGAGAATAATTGCTGCATCAGCGTGGGCACCATGTGGGCAGGCGGTGCCATATGGATGAGCTTATCACCTGCAAACACTCCTACACCTCCGGAACGGAAAGCACCGGCACAGGCGCACAAGCCGTCCATCATACAGAGATGTGCTTTGAGCATATCGTCCACACTGTACGCATCCCAATGCTCGCTCTCTTCATAACAGCGTATAGCATTGCGAACCTCCTGCAATTGTTGAACCGGGGCAACTACTCTCTTCCCTTCCAGGATGGTACGCACCTCATCCTCACTCAGCTCATTTCCCTCTATGGCAAGAGAGCTGTGTATTGTTTTAATACGGTTAGCCTTACGCAACAGAACACTATCCCCTTGTTCCATGTGTATAGCATAACGCTCGATGAGCGCAGATATCTCTGCAACCAATCGAATCGCCTTTGCGCTCACGCTGTAAGGTGGTGTATATGCTGCCATCTTCGTTCTGTATTATACCCCTTTTTCAACAAATTGCGAGCCTTATAATCCCCATCTCAGAAAAAAATCATCCCAAAACTTCAGGATTAGGGGGGGGGCTTGCCCATAACGCCAAGCTTTATAGACATGCTGAGAGCGCGCGCAGTTATTATCTTTAGCGAAAGATTGAGGTTTCTCTCTCCACCTCAAAAAAAAGGATAATGAAGATGTGTGTCCATACTTCAGGACACTTGTCTAAAGGAAAAGAAACAAAAAGTCCCGCCCATCAGCATGCTTCAGCCTAGGGCGGGTGCGCAATGCGGGGCTTGGTTACCCCACTTGAAATTGTTGCATCTTACTTGCGACTTGTCAGGGCGTATCAGAAAGAAGCCCGACGGCGGCTTGTCACGCCATAGCTTTAGCGACGGCGACGACGTGCAGCCAAGCCTGCGAGGGCAAGCAGAGAAAGCGTAGCCGTGGTGGGCTCGGGAACAGTAGCCGTGTATGCCTTAGTAATGCTGATGTACGTTTCAGCATCCGGTATTGAAGCAGCTCCTGTATTTGTCAATGTTGCAAAGTTGAAAGACCCCACAACATTAGATTCCACAATAGAAAACGAAACCTGACTGTTTTCTGAATTCGTAACAATCATCTTTGAGCCATCAAACGTAAAAATCATCCCCAAAGTCAACGGCGTTGATTGAGAGGGCTCAGTAGGCACCGCACTTGTGTCTACGCCAGTCAGCTTTGCCTCAGAGCTATTATAATCCCACTTATTGCCGCCAAATACAACCATCTCTGGATTGTTACCGGGGCGACCGAAATACATACGGAAATTATTGTCCCCGTTAGACCCGTCATAAGGGTCAGAGGTAGACACCAAACCGGTTCCGTACTCATTTGCCCATCCAGACGCTTTAGTTTCAACTACCAATGTAAAAGACTCATTATCCTTGATGGCAAGCTCGCCCAAATCAATAGAATAGTTACCCTGCAAGGTAAGACTATATGTAGCTGTACCATCACCGTTGTCTACAAAGTTCCACGCAGGGGGCGTTTCTGCAGCCGCAGCCACACCAGCCAGAGCAAGGAGGGCAATAATTGTTTTTTTCATGTTTGTATGATTAGGTTTTAAGAGTTTGAGCGGCTCGTGCAGGGATACCCGTTCCCGCGAGCGTTGGGAGGCTGAGATACCTACCCCGAGCTGACAGAGTGTATCATACAGCATTTTGAATGCTGTACTTGCGCAAAATTATTGTAT
>SUVM01000062.1 GCA_015062015.1 Akkermansiaceae bacterium
GTGTTGCAATCTCGTTAGTATCGCGTTAGAATAAGGGCGTCATGAGTAAAGCTAAATCTGAATTGCTTGAGATCTTGTTGGCAAAGTCCATCAAGACCGGTCATTTTATTCTTGCTTCCGGTAAGGAGAGCGACTTGTACTGCGACTGCCGCGTAACGGCATTGGATGCCCGTGGGGCCAACCTTATTGGTGAGGTCGGCTGGCAGCTGGTACAAGAGGAGATTCTGCCCAAGTTTCCCGAGGCTACTGCCATTGGTGGTATGACCATGGGGGCGGACCCCATCTCCCTTGCCATCGGCATGTATTCTGCCTCTGCAGAGAAGCCCCTGTGCGTCTTCACCGTGCGCAAGGAGGCCAAGGACCACGGCCGCGGCAAGCGCATTGAGGGTAACTTCTCTGCCGGGCAGCAGGTGATTGTGGTGGACGATGTTATCACCACGGGCGGCTCTACGCTTAAGGCTATCGACGCTATCGAGGCCGAGGGCGGCAAGGTGGTTGCAGCCTTGGTGCTGGTAGACCGCCAGGAGGGCGGCCGCGAGGCGATTGAAAGCCGCGGTATCCCCGTGTTCCCCATGTATACGCGCGCCAGTATTTTTGGCGATAAGTAAAGTACGAAGTACAAAGTATAATTTTCAGAATGCTTCCCGTTATTGTAGGTATAGAGGGTTCTGTGCTCACCGCGCGTGAGCGCGAGCTTTTTGCGCGCCTGCAACCGGCGGGATATATCTTGTTTACACGTAATATTACCGATTACGAGTTTACCCGTGAGCTGACGGACGAGCTGCGCGCCCTCACCACGGGGGCGGATGAGCCTATCATCGCCATCGACCAAGAGGGCGGGCGCGTAGTTCGCACGGCAGATATTTTTGTGCAGCACCCATCTGCTGCCGAGCTTTGCGCCACGCAAGACGACACGCTTATTACGCGAGCCGCCTATTACAATGCCCAATGCCTGCATACGCTGGGCATTAATACCAACTTTGCCCCGGTGTTGGATATAGGCTCTGCCCGTGCCAATGCGTTGCCGAGCCGATGCTGGGGGGCAGATTCTCAAGCTGTTACCTCTTGGGCGGGTGTGTGGAACCGCGCCCAAGTGCGTGCCGGTATTGCTACTTGCGGCAAGCATTTCCCCGGGATGGGGGCGGCAGAGTGCGACCCGCATTTCGACCTTCCCGTTGTACACGGTACGCGGGATGCGTTTTTGGCAGAGGCGAGCATCCCCTTCAATGCGTTGATGCCCGAGCTGCCGTCTATGATGATAGCCCATGTGCTTATTCCCGAGATAGATGCCTCTTTGCCCACCTCTCTATCCCCCGCGTTGGTGCAGGATTTTTTGCGTACTCAATTGGGCTACAACGGTGTTGTTTTTACGGATGACCTGTGCATGGGGGCCATTGCCAAGCAATACTCGCCTGCGCAATCCGTAGCCCTTGCCTTGCGTGCGGGGTGTGACCTCCCCTTGGTGTGTCACAGCGCGTGTGAGCATCTGGAATCCATTGCCGAGGCTATCGCACAATTGCCCGAGGATATTTTGGAAGAAGTAGAACGCCGTGTTAACGCCTTCCGCTTCCCGCTTTCGGCCCGCCCGCCCATGACGTTCATTGAGTGGCATGAGTATTTGGAGGATAACCGAGCTTTTAACGCAGAGGTGCCTCGCCTCGATACGGCGTCCCCCGGTTCCCCGGTACAGGATTATTGATTTTTTTACCATGAAAAACTACCCTAAATTGATACTTAGTTTGTTAGCATGCTGCTTAGCATCTGCCGAGACAATGCAGAATCATCTTACCTTGGAATGTATGCAGCCGGGAACGGAGCCGCGCACCGACAGTTCTATGTTGTATGACCCTGTGCTGTTGCAAATGTACGGGCAGGAAATGCAGCAGGTTATGTTAAATCTTTCCCTCAGGGCTTATAAAAATGTTGCGCCGGATTCCGAAATGATGAAGGTGATAGGGCATGCGCAGTTGGTGGATGGTATGGATGAGTATGCCTTGGTGATACCGCCTGCCTCTGCCGGAGTCTTGTATGTGCTTCATTTTTGTTGGGATGGCAAGGTGAAAAGATTGCGTGGGCATTGTATTCATGCCTTACCCGATGAGCGCACTAAATAATGATTTGCAGAATTTGAGTTAATATGCGTTGTAAGTTGTTAGCATTATTGATGTTGGGCTGTTGCTGCGCGGAGGTGGGGGCTATATGTTTGCCGGAGGAGCGCGCGCGTGTGGAAAAAATGATGGCGGAGGCGGAGCAGCCATACGAGATTTATTTTACAGAGCTATGCGCACGAAATTACAGTGGAATTCAGGCTCCGTTGCAGTGGTGTGCCACATATGAAGATGGCTCGCATGATCAATTTGACAGTACGGAGGCCTACGCGCGCACGCGCTCCCTCGCGTTGCGGGATATTATGTTGGATGCCACCACCGCAGAGCAAAAAGCCGTTGCGTACGCACAATTGTTGGCGGCGCAGCCCGCACTGGCTGAGGAATGGATGGAAAACCTGCTCTTGGAGTATTACTTGGTAGATAAAAAGACAAGCGAGCTTTTGCAGCCGATTGCGCATAACCGCGCAGAGCTGTTGCGTATGGCAGAGCAGGTGTTTTGTACCCCGGGGATTAATTGGGATGCCACCGGTGCCAATCAATTAACGCCCGCCGGTATTTTGTTTCGTTTTGTGATGGCTGCGCCGGCTTGCGAGCCGATTGCCGATTTGTTTTGCCGCTATGCCGTGTTTGATGAAACAAATGCCCTGCGGGATTACCCCGCAATCGCTTTAGCCGTGATGGCAGATTGCCCGCAAGCCGTGCGCCTGCTTTTGGCGCGTGGCCATGTGTCGCCGCAGTTAGCGGTGCATTGCGTTAAAGGCATGTTTGATTCCCATGGCTGCCAACAATCCGCGCAGGATATAGCTTTTGACTATTGCAGCAGATTTTATCGCAGCAATAACAGCAATTATACCTACAGATTAAACTTGCAAACGCCTAATACTCTACGCGCTAAGGTGCATGGGCAAGAGATTTTGAAGCTTTTGTTGCCCTTGTTGCCGCAGGAGGTGTGGTCTGCCCACCCTGCGGCTCCCGTAGCAGGCGATTTTACGGTGCAGCCCGCATACCCCGCATTGCAGAAAATGTGCCCGGCGTTGCTGCACCCGCTTGTATGCCGAAAAGCACCGCAAACGGATGCAGCTGCCGATGTGGCTGAGCCCGCCGAACCGGAGGATGAAGCAGACTTTGCCGGGGATGATGAGCCCTTGCCCGATGGGGAGCAGCTGCCCGCTTGTACCGATGCCGATGCCGAGTGTGCCGTGGCTTGCATACGCAATCTTTTGCAGGCAGAAGCAATTGACTCTGTGTATACGGCTGTGCCCGATGCGAACAATGAGCGCATGCAGCTCGAGCTACAGAAAATGTATGATGCCGCGTATAAGTTGTACGGCTACGTTGTTTGCCGTAAGGCATTGCCGGTTTGTATTCAGCAGGAGGATGGCATGTTTGCGGTGTTGGCAGATGTTGCAGCTGCAGACGATGCGCCCGGAGGAGGAGATACCCGAGCCGCTGCCTGTGATTTTGCCTGCGATGCGTGTAGCGAGTTGGAGGAAAAGTGGGTAGAAAAATGGCAAAGCTTGCTGTGGGCACAAATGCGGCTTGTGGATATTGCCGTGCCGTTGCAGTTGCAAGGTAATGAAACCGAGGTGCGAATCTCGGTTTCGGCGGCGAATCCGCGGCATGTACTGGGGGTGCAGTATGTAGGTGCAGCCGGGCAGGGGGGCAAGGCTGCGTGGGCTCCTGTTCTGCGTTTTGTGCAATGGGTGCCGGTGGGGGCTTCTGCTGTAGCTACTATAGATGCGGATTTGGAGCATCCCGTCATCATTTGCGGCGACCCGTCTTCTTTTGCTGATGCAGGGCGGTGGGTTGCACCCTTGCCCAATGTTGTGGCTCATTTGGGTAAACATGTTCGCTGTGTGGGCTATAAGGATGATTACGGACGGGATGTTTGGCCGTTGATTCTTTATACAGAGGCTTTTGAGCCGGATGGTACTGTGGCAGAGGGGGCAGAGGGCTCTGAACTGCCAACCCGCCCTGTACGCGTGATTGTGGAATTGATACCCTAGGAGATTTTTAATTTTTAATTTTTAATTTTTAATTTTTAATTTTTGATTTTTGATTTTTGATTTTTAAGGTGATGAAACGGAAGACCATATATGCTTGGGCTTTGTTGGTGGGAGCGTTGAGCTCTTGTAGTAATTTGCATTTGGTGGAGCAAATTGCCCCGGAGGACCGCCGGGTTCCCGTGGCGATACCGCCCGAGCATGCTGAGTATTTGTACGAGCTGGACGGTGCTTATTATATACCCATTACCGTGGCTATGGCTAAGGAGGAGCTGCCTCTCATTACCTCGGGTATGCCTTATGCCGCTGCTGCATATGCAGGTAGGCCTACCTATACACCCGATGCCGACACGCAGCGTGTGTATTTGTTCCGGCTGGAACATAAGGAGTTGCCTTACGAAATGAGACCTAAGGCAGATAAACAAGCTACCACACAAGCCCCCGCTTTTATCCCCGAAACAGAGTTTCCCTTTGCGCGGGCTAAAAAACACCCGCTCATTTCAAAAAAATCTCGTTGTGTGAAAAGCCCGCTACGACAAAAGCAGCTCAAACCCGCCTCCACCCGTTGGGAGGAGGTGCACCGTGGCCCCACCTTCGATTCCTCTGCCCCATACCCCATCGGCGTATTGCCCGTGCAGCCCGGTACCCGCAGTTGGGGAAACCGCTTGGCCTATGTGCCGCTTCTTGTGTTGGATGCCGCCGGTAACGTTGTTCTGAAAGGCACGGAAATTGCCATTGCTACTGCATTTGGCTCGGTGGTGGCAGTACCGGTGGGCATTCTCTATCTCTGCGGCGAGCGTTTGCCCTGATTTAAGAGCCAATTTTATTTTTCTGCTCATTTTTCTGTTGCCGTATCAGCGGTTTTGCCTTGCATTATCGTACGAAAAACTATATTATAGGCGTGTAAACTAATTACATACTTACTATGAAGATTCTTATTACCGGCGGTGCCGGTTTCATTGGCTCTCACATTGCTGAGCACTATCAGGGTGTGGCAGAGGAAATCCGTGTGCTCGACAACTTGCGTACCGGCTACAAAAAGAACCTCGATGGTTTGAATGTCACCTTCATCGAAGGCTCCATTACGGATCGCGAGCTGGTAGCCAAGGCTGTAGAGGGGGTAGACTACATTTTCCACATGGCTGCATTGGTATCCGTTCCGGAGTCCATGAGCAAGATTCGCGAGTGTTTGGACCTCAACGTAAACGGCTTGCTGGTTGTGTTGGAGGAAGCCTCTAAGGCCGGCTGCAAAAAGGTAGTCTTGGCATCTTCCGCCGCTATTTACGGCGATAATCCCGTAGTACCCAAGGTGGAGACGATGTACCCGGAGCCCAAGAGCCCCTACGGCATTACCAAGCTCGACGGCGAGTACTATATGGACATGTTCCGCACCACCGGTCAGATTAATACCGGCTGCTGCCGCTTCTTTAATGTGTTCGGTCCGCGTCAGGACCCCAAAGGAGCTTATGCTGCTGCCGTGCCCATCTTTATGGAGAAAGCCCTCAAGGGCGAGGATATCACCGTGTTTGGTGATGGTGAGCAAACCCGCGACTTCATTTATGTGAAGGACATTGTGGGTGCCCTTGCCTATGTGGCCGAGCATCCCGAGGTAACAGGCGTTAACAACGTAGGCTACGGTGGCCAAATTACGATTAATGATTTGGCGGAAATCATCATTAAGGCCGCCGGCTCCTCCTCTAAGGTGGTACACCTGCCGGAGCGCCCCGGCGATGTGAAGCACTCTCGTGCCTGTGCAGATAAATTGCGCGCTGCCGGTTGGGAGCCCAAGTACACGCTCGAAGAAGGCCTCAAGACCACCCTTGAATACTTCAAGAGTGTTACCAAGTAACAGATTATCGTTTTTTCTCGCCGCAAAGCCCCGTTGCGCGGCTTTGCGGCGTGCTTTTTTTTATGTGTGATGCAGATGATATGCCGCGCCGCCTGGGCGCGGCGCAGCTTGCGGAATTGGCAGCCGCGCGCTTGGCTGCGCTGCGTGCTGCCGGCGAAGACCCGCACCCGGTAGTAAATACCACACGCAAACTGGCCACCCGTTTTTGGGGGAGTGCGTGGATGCGGCATTTGGCACAGTGCGAGGCCGGGGGGCTGTGTTTAGCCCCCGGGCGTACGCTGTTGCGGCATGGCTGCGTGTTGGATTTGCGCATTTGCCCCGGGGCTATCTCTGCCCGCGTAAGCGCCGAGGAGCTTTACGAGGTGCAGTTGTCTATACGCCCTTTTGACGAAGAGCAGCTCGCCACCCTCCGGCAGACCTGCACCGGGCGTATTGATTCTTTAGTCTCGCTTATGGAGGGCAAGGTGGATGCCGCCGTGCTGCAATGCCTTTGCGATGCAGAAACCGGCCTGTTGCCTACACCCGCAGATTGGCGCATGCGTTGCTCTTGCCCGGATTGGTGCGAGCCGTGCCCCCACGCCGCCGCTGCCATTTATGCCGCCGGGTGTTTGATAGATGCAGACCCCTCTTTGCTGTTTACCGTGCGCTGTGTGGACCCCGCCGCGCTCATGCAGGCTCCTGCTGCTGTTGCCCCTATAGCAGATTTTGATACGGCAGCCCTTGCCGCCACCTTTGGTATAGATTTTGATGTGGAGTAAATGCCCGGCGTAGCACCTCTATTGTGGCAGCTGCAGCAGCACCTGCTGCCCGCTTCTCCAATAACATAAAATCCTACCAAAATTATGCATTTTTAGCTTTACACATCATAACAGATTCGTTAGAATGAGCTCAGCCATGAAATTCCGACACACCTTAATGTTATCTGCCGTGGTTGCGGCTCCGCTGATGACGGAGACTGCACCCGCCCGCACCCTTGTGCAACTTTACAAGGATTTGGCGGCTACGCCGCAGGATGTAGCCTCGGATGCCGCAACGCGCTCCGACTCGTTTCCCGCACTGGCCGTTATGCCCAAAGAGCTGGAGGCTTGCTTGGCTTTGAGAGATATTAACGGCAAGATAGAAACCATCCCGTTTTTGTCCATCGGTGCCGGCAAAGGCTTGGACCAACCCAAGATTGCCCCGCATGTGCAGGCGTTCGGGTTGGGTATTGGCAAGGGCAATGCCCAAGCCTTAAAGGATTTCATGCCCATTTACCAGTATCTTACGGACCGCGAAAGCATGCCCCGCATGGCAGATGAGTGGACGGAATCCGCCCGTGCCGCTTACTCCGGTATTATTGGTGAGCAGGTTTCCGTGGCTGCCAACAACCAAGCGCTTACGGCCTACCGCAGCATTGGTAAAATGAAGCTGCACCCGGTGTATGTAGCCGTCACGGCAGATGTGCCGGCACACCGCTTCCTGATGGATGCAGCGGAGGACTACATTGCCCATTACGAGAAACTCGGCGGCTCTCGCGTAGAGTCCAACGGCTTTAAAGGCGTTAAAATCCCGTTCTCTGCCCTGTTTGATAAGCCGGCCGGCACCGGCACCGTAGAGAGCGGCGTGAGAGAGCAAATAGATGCCCGCAACCTGCACCTCATGTTCAAACGTGTGGGGGGGGCTTTGGTGTGTGCCGTTTGCGAAGATCCGGCAGAAATAGCCGTTGCGGAATCCGCAGATGCCTCTGTGCTCTCTGCCAAAACCATGACTTTCTGCGATTCGTACCTCCTCAAAGAAATCAGCCACGCCGCCTATATCAGCCCCGAGCTGCTGAATTCTTTTAACTCATACAGCAATTACGATTTACGCACCTTTGCCACCTTTGTGGAAAAAGTGTTCCGTGCCATGGGGCAAGAGGATGCCGACAACGTAGCCGCCTTCAACAACGCTTGCCGTGGTGTGGATGCTCTGGCAGACTTTGCGGCTTCGTTCATCCGCACCGATGCGGACCAACCCATCACCTTCTTCCAGTGGCCGGACGACGACGGCATGCACGTTAAGTTTACCCTGGACTCTTATGGGGCATCCTACAAGCCCGGTCAAATTCGTTTGGCTCGCATCGGCGTTAATTCAAAAGTCATGTTCTACACAGAGGCTACCCCCGAGGTAATGCCCGGTGAAAAACAAATTGTCGATGTGCTCGAGCCCGCCCTCAACGTTGCTGCCGGCTACATTACCTCTTTAGAGCAAAGCCAGGCCCAAGCAACCGGTGCTACCGCCCTGTTGGCTTATATGCCCCGCGTCAAGAGCTTCATGCGTTCCCTTAAGGCAGCCAATGCTGCACTGGGCGATGCCCCCGCCTTGGTGGCCATGCCCCTTAAAGATGGCAATGTTGCTATCTCTTACTTCAACTCTGTTACGGATCGCGCCGCCCTCGGCAAAGCCGGAGACGAGCTTGTTGTGGCCATGGGCCGTATGGTGGATGGCAAAAAGGACACCATCAGCAAAACCGTTAAGACCAAGAAGACCAAAACCGGCGTTTCTCACACGGCCAACCTCTCTGCGTTGATACCCATGCTGGATCAGGTCAACGTCACCATCTCCGACAAAGCCTCCACCTTTGCTTTGGGTAACTCTGCCGCGTTTAATGCTCAGATGATTAAGCACGGTGTGGGCAAAATCAACTTCACCGGTGCTGTTTATACTGTGCGCCCCGGTGCTGTAGCTGTGGCTGCAGCCGCTGCCCCGGAGGCCGCTATGCTTACCGGTGTGCTCCAAGGCGCCCCCGCTGTGCATGCCACCAACACCATTGCAGATGATGTGCGCACCCTCCACATCCTCATCACCGCCCCCGGTGCGGATGATGTAGAAGAGTAATCTGCCTGCGCGTATCGCCTCGCTTTTCCCCCCCCCTCTCGCCGCTTGCTCGCCTTCCCCATGGCCGCAGGCGGCGAGCTTTTTTATGCGTTTTGCATAAAAACGTAGAGGTGTGAGGGCAACTGTGGCCTTGCCGGAGGGTATGGAGATGTGGCATTGGGAGGGGGGGGAGAATTAGTAAGCATTTTGAAGGCTGTAGCAAGACTAAATGTTATAAAATATTGAAAAAGTTTCAGTAAGGCGCAAAAACATTTTAACATTGCCGCCGTTTATCCGGCTTTGCAAAATAGCCTTAGGGTTTAATATTCAAGCGGTGTGCTCACATACAGCCTTCAAAATGCTGTAATATAACTCCCATCAGCTCGGGGCCGGTATCTCAGCCTCCCGTCGCGCGTGGGAATGAGCACCCCTGCACGAGTTGTACAAACTTAACACACAATACAAAAACATGAAAAAAACGCTTATTGCCCTTATGGCGCTGGCTGGGGTATCACTCGCAGATACGTCTCAATCGGTTACTCTCGGCTCATATGTTACCTATAACGGTACGAAATATGATATGATAGACGAGTTCGTGGGATTAACAGCAGATTCGGTTAAATCAACCTACGGAATTACGGATGCTAATCAGCTGACTTATGATACAACGCAAACTTTTACATTAAGTACGAATGATTTGTTGTTAACAACAACCGGTGAGTCGGTTCTTGCCGGTGCAGACCTGCAAATTACTAAAATTTCATTTTTAGGCCGTGCTGATTCGGATGAGTATCAAGCAGAGGACTCTGTAGCAAGCATAACTATAGGTGAAGTTGTTTACACATCGTCGGTAGCTGTTTATACAAACTCGGCTACTGGTTACAATTTGGTAACGTATAGTTTTGCTCCGGGAAATAGTCCAACTTTTACATTGGGTAGTAATGTTACGTTTACTTTAACACCTGCCGGTAACGCAAAAGCACAAAAAATGCCTGTTTCTGTATTTCAGGGTACGAACATCAGCGGTGCTCCTAATCCTACGGGCACTTGGTTAGCACCTTTCCAACTGACTGCTACTGTGACTCAGCAAGTTCCCGAGCCGACCACGGCTACGCTTTCTCTGCTGGCTTTAGCAGGTTTGGCAGCACGCCGCCGCCGTAACTAATTATTTTTCAAGGGATTGAAAACAAAGCCGTTGCCTTGAATCGGGCAGCGGCTTTTTTGAGCATTTTTTGCACTGCAACAAATATGATTTATTTATTTGTTTCTTGCAACAACTTTATACAATCGGCGTGCCGGTGTTGGGTAGCGGTTTGTAGAGGAGTTTGGCCTTGGTAGCTTTGGTTGGGGTTGATGAGAGGGTGTTGCAGCAAGAGTTGCACCAAATGGGCATCTCCGCTTTTTGCTGCACACCATAGGGCAAAATTACCGTCATCATCGGTGGCATTTACATCAATGTCGGGGCAGAGAAGGAGCAATCTTGTGCATTCCGTTTGTCTGCAGCGAATTGCGTCGAAGAGGGGAGTTGTTCCTTTGTAGCCTCGGGCGTTGACGTCGGCACCCGCTTGGAGCAATACCCTTGCTGATTCCGGCAACCCGCGCCGAACCGCTTCATGTAGGGGAGTGCTTTTGAAGTGACCGGCATGGAGGTCGATGCCCGGTAAGGCACACAGAATACGCAGGGTATCTGTATTTTGCGGGGATACGGCAAACGAGATGGCATTTGCGCCGTCATTGGTGCGGAGTGAGGAGTCGGTATCGGGGTGTTGCAGGAGTACGCGGAGGGTATCTGCGTGGTTTCCCAGGGCAGCATACATCAAAGCGGTCCACCCATCTTCGTTTTGCGTGTTTACTTGTATGTTGGGGTATTGCAAGAGCATGCGTACGATTTCCGTGTAACCGTCTGCGGCGGCCCACATGAGCGGGGTGTTGCCGAATGTGTCCCGAGAGTTGACATGGAGCCCCTTTTGCTCTAACAGCAAGCGGGCACAGGCACTGTTGCCCCGGAAACACGCTAAAGACAGAGCCGTGTTTCCGCAGGCATCTTGTGCGTTAATATCTGCCTGAGGGTGGGCTAGCAACAAACGCAGGCAGTCGCTATGCCCTTTGCGTGCGGCTGCATGCAGGGGCGTGGCTTGGTTAGTGTCTGTTGTTAAGAGAATACCGTCTGTGGCAAGCAGCAGGCGCAGGCATTCCGTGCGCCCCAGCAAGGCGGCTACATGCAGGGCAGAGAGGTTGTTCCACCGTGCCTTTTCGTTTGGCGAGGCACCTGCAGAGGCCAAGATTTCTCGCAGCTTGGTCGGGTTGTTTTCCAGAATCGCCAAAAACAAGGGGGACCAATGGTCACGGCAAATATCTTTTCTTGCCAAGAGCGCGTAGACACACCATTGGTGCCCACGCGTTACGGCAAGGCTCAACGGCGTATGACCTTCGTTATTAATGATATTGATATCGATACCGGGAAGAGCCAGCAGAATTTCAAAGGGGGAAGTATTGGTTGTGGTTTTGTCGTTATAGTGCCAAACGGCATCATGCAGGTAAGAGTTTCCGCAGTTGTCGGTTTTATTGATGTCTATACCGGCTGCCAACAATTGCACCATAATGTCACCGCGATTTCCGTCGGGGTCCCTTACGGCATCTCTCATGACGGAGTCGTATGTATGCCGAAAGTCCCAAAAGTCTTGGGGGGGAGGTGCTTGCGGGATGATGTTGTTTTGCTCGAGGTAGTGTCGGGCGATTTCCGGGGTGAGAATCGCGGGGGAAGGCGTTTGGGGAATCGGCGGTTGCAGCGGGTCGGCTGCCCGAGCGGTGAGGAGGCTCAGGGTAAGTGTAAGGCAGTAGGGAAGCTTCATGTGCGGATAGCAGCGGTGTGATTATTTGGTGCAGTGGGCAAACCCGTTGTTACGGAAGATGTTGCGCACGGCGTTGGTGAGCTCCTGGGTGGGGGGCTCGGTGTTTTCCAAAGAGTAGGTAAGCCCTAGCTCTGCCCATTTGTATTTGCCCATTTGGTGGAAGGGCAGCACATCCACGCGTTCAATGTTGCCCAAACCATGGGCGTAGCGGGCGAGCTGCTCGATTTCTGCAAGATTATCCGTCCACCCCGGCACCAGTACATAGCGCAGCCAAACGGCTTTGCGAAGGGCAGCAAGGCGCTCCGCAAAATCGAGAGTGGGTTGCAGGTCTTGCCCGGTAATTTTGCGGTATTGTTGCGGGTTCCAGGATTTGATATCCAGCAGCACCAGGTCCGTGGCGGCCAGCAGCTCGTCGTCTGCTTGGGCACCAAGGTGCCCCGAGGTGTCAATGCAGGTGTGCAGCCCTATTTTTTTGCATTCCTGCAATACGGCTTTGGTGAACTCGGGTTGGAAGAGGGGGTCCCCGCCGGAGATGGTAATGCCGCCGCCGGCCGCTTTAATAAAGTCTGCGTAGCGTGCTACTTCCTCCATTACATCTGCTACACTGCGCTCTTTGCCGCTGCATTTGAAAGAGGTGTCCGGGTTGTGGCAATAGCGGCAACGCAAGCTGCAGCCTGCCAAAAATAAGATGAAGCGGATGCCCGGGCCGTCTACCGTGCCGC
>SUVM01000063.1 GCA_015062015.1 Akkermansiaceae bacterium
GGGCGTTTTTCACATTTTGCTCTACTATGAAAAACAACTCTGCCGAGTTGTGGTGAAAAATGCTTCGCATGGTGAAAAATTCGGCCCCGGGCCGAATGGTGAAATTTTCGCCCCCATTCGGGGGCTTGGGAATGCGGCTCCCAACGCCGCAGCGATATTGCCTATAAAAATATGTAAGAATCCGCGAGCAACGCAAGCCAAAAATTAAAGTCCCGTGAGGGACGATAGCCGGTAGCCCGGGGTAAAGCGAGCCAACGGCGAGCGCAACCCCGGGTATGTGTGGTAGGAATTCGGAGTCCGCGGAGCGGCCGACAGAAGAGGCGTGGCATAAGAGCCATTTTTCACCACGCCCGCAAGGGGCGTTTTTCACATTTTGCTCTACTATGAAAAACAACTCTGCCGAGTTGTGGTGAAAAATGCTTCGCATGGTGAAAAATTCGGCCCCGGGCCGAATGGTGAAATTTTCGCCCCCATTCGGGGGCTTAGGAATGCGGCTCGTATTCGCTCGCAGGCCCCCATCCCCCCCACCCGCGAACCGCAGGTTCGCCGAATTTTTGAGCCCAAAGGGCGACAAGCTGAATAGACGGAGGTGCAGCCGCGCAGCGGCGGAACCTCCGGTACAGATAATAACATCATGGAACCCCGTCGGAGACGGCGGTGACAGACCCCATCGCATGCGACAACCCGCCGATATCATAAACGACATTCAAAATCCAAAATTCAAAATCCAAAATACGCCATAACCGTAATTCCCACGCCCCCTTACGGGACTTGAGTAAAAACACGTCCAACCTCCATTAATAACGGCACTTTTTCTCAGCTGCCCATCTCCGAAAATTTGGCATAAATACACCTAATTTTCAAGCGTCTGCAATACAAAATATTCCCCCCAATATAAAGCGAAACAAACACTCTTGACAAAGCATAACACTATGACATAATAATCGCTGTCACTACTCCCTTTACAATGCAAAATCCCATTTACTTATAGAGGGAGTTTATTTCATCAAACCGCCAAATTATTGACACAAAATCATTTACTTATCCCACGTTATGATATCAGAACCGGCACTCGACTTCTTATCCACCCTGTTGGACACACCATCCCCCACTGGTATGGAGATGGATGCCCAACGGCTTTGGGCAGAATATATTGCCCCTTTCACAGACGAGCAACAGTGCGATGCGTACGGCTCCACCTGGGCCGTGCTTAAAAGCAAGCACCCCGGTGCCCCCACACTGATGCTCGATGCCCATGCAGACGAAATCGGCTTCTCCATCCGCCACATCGGCACAGACGGCTTTGCCTATGTAGAGCGTCTCGGCGGCTCGGATGTTGCCATCGCCCGCGGCCGCCGCCTGCGTTTCTTCGGCACGGACGGCGAGGTAACCGGTATCATCGGCAACACCGCCATCCACATCCGCGACGACCAAGATAAAGCCCCCAAACTTTGGGAGCTCTACGTCGACTTCGGGTGCGACTCCCGCGAAGAGGTGGAAGCCCTCGGCCTGCGCGTGGGGGACCGCGGCGTGTATTGCGATGGTCCCCTCATGCTCAACAACGGCAAAAAGCTTGTTTGCCGCGCGTTAGACGACCGCCTCTGCGGCTTTATCCTGGCAGAGACCGCCCGCCGACTCCACGAGCAAGGCATCTCCCCGGCATGGAATATCGTCTTTGCCAACACCGTGCAAGAGGAGGTAGGCTGCATCGGGGCGGCCATGCTTACCTACCGCATACAGCCCGATGCCGCTATTTGTCTGGATGTTACCCACGCCACCGACAGCCCCGGCCTCAACACGGCCCGCTACGGCGACATCAAGCTCGGCAAAGGCCCCTCCCTCTGCTTCGGCCCCGCCTGCCACCCCAACCTCAATGCCCGCATTGAGCGCGTGGTAGATGCCCATAACCTCCCCCTGCAAAGAGAAACCAGCGGCCGCACCACCGGCACCAACACGGACCAAATCTTCCGCTCCCGCAGCGGCGTGCCTGCCACCAACCTCTCTTTGCCCCTGCGCTACATGCACAGCCCGGTAGAGACCGCCGACATGGCAGATGTAGAGAGCACCATCTCCCTCCTCACCGCCTTTATTGCAGATTTGAGCCCGGCGGACGATTTCCGCCACAAGCTCAGCCTGTAACACCCCGCATACCCGGCCGGGCGAAAGCCCCGCCGGGTATTAAACAGACAACATATAACACAGTGCCGCACAGGGGATACGGAACAAGGGGGCTGCCCCCGCCTTCTCCACACGCCCAAAGTCATGCGGGCTCTTGGTGGCCAACACACACAAGGCGGGCTCCCCTTGGCGGCAAGCCGCAATAATGGCATCCTGCGCAGAAAGCTCGGAATCATTGCGGTACTTCACCTCGCACAACACACGCTGCCCGTTACGCAGCTCTACGGCAATATCTATTTCGTTTTTGCCCTTGCCGGCACCGCGTATAAAGCCCACATCGCCATAGCGGCGGTACGCAGCAAAAAAATGCTTGTAAACGGTGCTTTCCGCCATAATACCCAGCTCTGCCTCGCTGCTCATGGGGGCATAACGCATCAACCCCGCGTTACGCAAGGCGGCATCGGCAATATATATTTTGGGCTGCGCCGTAAGCCCCTTTTTACCGGTAGCGCACAGGTTGCGAGACAGGTAAATAAGGTTGGCATCCTGCAAATAGCTGATGTAGCGTGCCAGCGTCGGCTTAGACGTACCGAGCGCACTGCTCATCGTATCCCAATTAAACACGCTGCCGCAATGCAGGCACAGGTACAAAAATATTTTTTCCAACTGCAAGGGGTTGCGCACATCAAACAAGGCCGGCACATCTCGCTTCAGCACCTTGTCTATCACGTCCTCTTGCAAAATATCCAAAATACTCTCGCGGCTTTTTAAGCTCAACAGCTCCGGGAATCCGCCCTGCTGCAAATAATGGTACCAATGCGGGGTCAGCTCGCTTAGAGAGGCCATGGCTCTCCCCAAATCGCTTGCGCTCAGCTCCGGCAACGCCTCCAAACGCGGCAGCTCGCCGCGCAGAGGGTGCAGCCCTTGCAGCTCACAATACTCGCGAAACAACATAGTGGGCATGCGCAACACCCGCCAACGCCCCACCCCGCTGTCCGATGCCCCGCGCTCCAACACAGGGCTTGCGGACCCCGTTGCCACCAACTGTAACTCCGGGTTATGGTCATACAGCGTCTTTACCCACAAGGACCAATCCTCGGCGTACTGTATCTCATCAAAAAAATAATAGCAAGTTCCGCCTCGGTAATGGCGCTGCCGGTATGTCTCCAACACGGCGCGCAGCCCGCACAGCTTAAATACCGGGTTATCGAACGAGATGTACAAAATATTGTCCGCCTGCACGCCTTGTGCCAATAAATGCGCTATCAATTGGCGCATCACGGTGGTTTTCCCCACGCGGCGTGCCCCGCTCAATATGGCAAATCGGCGCAGCTCGCCACTGGTTATAGTACCCAACGCATCGTAAAATGCTTGCCGTTTCAACACCGGGGGCTCCGCCGGCAAACGCCCTGTTTGCCACCAAGGGTTTACCTGCTGCAATACGCCGTACAGCTCGGCCTGCTTAAATATGGGTGCTCTCGTTTCCATCTCTCCCTTATTTTACATCTTTTTTTGCTCTTGGCAAGTATAATTAAATTATATTTTCATGTAAATGGCATTTTTCATGCAATTACACTTATTTTGCACACCTTTTTGCACCATTTCCGCACCTTTTCCTCCCTCCTCTTGCCCCTTTTCCGCCATATCTCCCCTTCTTTACTCCCTCATTCTACGCCACTTATCAATAAAATACCATATAATGAAAACGTACTTTAATGTAATTATCCCTTTTCATGAAAATACGCTTTTTTACGTCCGTTTTACACCTCAAAAAAAGCTCCCCGCAGGCGGCATCCCTACCATCCTGCGAGGCGCTTTTACAAATACTTACGAAAATGTTTATTTACGGCGGCGGCGTGCTGCCAAGCCGGCAAGTGCCAACAGGCTCAGCGTTGCCGTTGTCGGCTCGGGGATAGCACGGAATACAAAACTAATTCCGTCACCGGCATATTTATCGTTGGCTGCCGGATTAAGAACAACGAACCCATATTGACCGTTTTGCAGCTGATTAACATCGGTAATAAGGCCGACATTCTCATAACCGACAAGTCCGGTCGCGTTGAGTGTTAAATTATTCGTTACGTTCCAAATTAATTCATTGTGTTCGCTAAGGATAAGTTATCTCATTTGAAAAGAGATGTCAAGCTAATATTTTGTTATTACTTTATTTTTATGAGGCAAGAACCCTGCATGATTTACTCAAATCAAAACACAGTGATTTTCGATTAATGGCTTTTTTTGTTCATTATCAACACACGGCAGGTTATCTCTTTTCAAATGAGATATCCTCGCATCAAGGGTACGCAGCCATAGACAAACTCAACCAATGCACAAGGTAGAGAACAGTCTGCGGTGGCGTCACCACAACTAACACTAATCAACGTAGATTACAATGAAAAAGACAATCTTTACACTCTTGGCTCTAGCAAGCGTAGCTACAGCAGATACATGGTACAACGTTTACACGTCTTCCGGGGGTGATTTCTTCGCAACAAAAGACGGAAAATACATAAACGTAACTGACGGATTCGGTGCCCCTTTTGCTCAAGATGACAGCTTCGAAACAAGCATCACCAGTAGCAGCAACAACAACTGCCTTAACTTCGGATATGCAGATGGCGATAATAAAGCATCTGTTAATGTAACCATATCTGCTGCGCTTTATCTTAAAGAGGTTCAGACCAATCGTTGCGATTCACTTACTCTTACATTTGGAGATGGTGGTAGCTTAAACATAGAAAACGCTGACTGCTTCAAATTAAGCGTAACCGGTGCTACAATCAACTTTGGAAAAAACGGGTACATTTCTCTTGCTGGTGAAAAAACACAATACCATCTCGCCGGCAAAGCAATGACACTCAATGCCGCTATCACTCTGAATTATATAACAGAAAATGAAGCACCTTCATTAGTTACACGCTACCTCATTAAAGGAAAAAACATTTGGTATCGAGATGTCGAAGGTGAAAACAAAGTAGTCGATTATGCATCCTCTCTCGTAACCGAATCTACAGGCTACACACTTACTAAATACAATTTAGCAAAATCTGAAAATGAGGCATGGAAAATTGGTGAGCAAACTGTATCAGAAGATCAACTTACTGCTGGCGCGTATCGATTCTTTGCTACGCAATCGGGTGGTATCGGTATCCAATATTGGAACGGTTTGACCATCCCCGAGCCGACTACAGCCACGCTGAGCTTGTTGGCCTTGGCAGGTTTGGCAGCACGCCGCCGCCGCAAATAAGGGTTGCAAGCATTTACACACAAAAAGAACCGCGAGCCGAAAGGCTGCGGTTCTTTTGGTGTGTTTAAGGGATAAAACGAAGGCGGCTTACTCACCTTTGAGGATGGAGAGGCGGGCGGGGTCCAGCTGCTCCCAGGGGAGGTCTGCCTTGGTGAAGTGGCCGTAATTGGTGGAGCGCGTAAAGATGGGGCGGCGCAGGCCGAGCACGCGCTCCATATCTGCGGGCTTAAAGGAGAAAGCTTTAAGCACGCGCGCGATGATGGTAGCCTCGTCCACACGGGCGGTGCCGTAGGTCTCTACATCCACCATAATAGAGACGGGGGAGGCTTTGCCGATGGCGTAGGCCACCTGCAACTCGCAGCGGTCCGCAAGGCCGGCGGCAATAATATGCTTAGCCACCCAGCGGCACATATAGGCGCCGGAGCGGTCCACCTTGCTGCAATCTTTGCCGGAGAACGCGCCGCCGCCATGGCGACCCATACCGCCGTAAGTATCCACAATAATCTTGCGGCCGGTGAGGCCGGAGTCTCCATGGGGGCCACCGATAACAAATCTGCCGGTGGGGTTAATAAAGAACTCTGTTTGGGGCGTAATCAGCTCGGCGGGGAGTACACGGCGGGCGAGGGCCTCGCAAAATTCGCGGATGACGGAGATGGAGACATCCTCCGTATGCTGGGTGCTGAGCACCACGTTCAGGATGCGGGTGGGTTGACCGTTGGGGCCGTACTCTACAGCCACTTGGCTCTTGCTGTCGGGGCGCAGCCATGCCACCTCGCCGCTATGGCGCACACGGGCAAGCTCTATCATAATGCGGTGGGCAAACATGACGGGGGCGGGCATGAGCTCCGGGGTTTCGTTAGAGGCATAACCGAACATGATGCCTTGGTCTCCGGCGCCCTGCTCTGCACCGTCCTTACCCTCTGCGGCACAAGCATCCACCCCTTGGGCAATATCCGGGCTTTGGGTGGAGAGGTAATTGGTAACGTCGAGCGTTTCGGCGTTAAACACCTCGTCATCTGCCGGGGTGGCATAGCCGATGCTGCGCACAACATCGCGCACAATGGCCTCGTAATCCAACACGGCTTTGGTGGTAATTTCGCCGGCCAAGACAACGTGGCCGTCTTTCACCAGTGTTTCACAAGCCACGCGGCTGGCGGGGTCCTGCGCTAAGCAGGCATCCACAATGGAGTCGGAGATGAGGTCCGCCACCTTATCGGGGTGGCCCTCGCCAACGGATTCTGATGAGAAGATGCGGTTTTTAATCATATTTATTCGTAGTTTGTAAATTGAAAGTCCCGGAGCCCGGAGGGCATATCATTTTTAGCCTGCCCGATCATTGCCATGACAGAGCCGGCAATGAGGGCGGATTTGTTAGAGAGCTCGGGGCCAAAGTCCAGCGTGCAGCGGAAAACATCCCACAAGAAAGTCATCTCGTTACGGAACTGATTGCCCTGCACAATAAAATGGCGGAACCCGGCGGCGTGCAAGGCGGCAGTCTCGGCATGCGTCAGGTTGCAAGAGGCTTTTTGGCGCAGAGAGGCGGGGTCCACCACATGCCAGCCGTCGCGCTCAATAAGCCGGGCGCGGTGCAAACGCAGGTCTGCATTGTAGGGGTCTTTGCGTATATCGGCCAAAAGGCGCAAATGCTCGCGGCGCACGGCACTGTTGCGCGGCAGGGGGTCGTTCACCAAGACGGAGAAATACTCCGGGTGCTGCAATTGGGTGAAAATCGCCGGGCGGGCGGCATCTACCGGGTGCAGGCACACGTTGGTGTAAACCTCTGCCAGTTTGTTATACAAAGCGGGTGTGCGGCGAGTTTGCTCCACAATCAAACGGTTGGGGTGGCTGCACACCATCAGTTTGGGGCAAATCTCGCGTATACGGAGGGCGAGGCGGTCGCTGGCGACGCACACGCTGTTTTTGCGCACGCGGTCGCAGCGGTAAAGCTCTTGCACCAATGCGGTGCCATAGCTGTCTGCCAGCATATCGTCGGTAATAAAGGGATTATCGAACGTAAGCACCACGCCGATGTTGAGGGCGGCGTACTTCTCCAACGTTTCGCTAAAGCGCGGCAAGCTCATGGGGCGGCGCTCGGTGTACCAATCCAAGGTCCATTTACAGGCGGGTCCGCCCGCTACACTAAACGGCTTGCGCAACGGAAAATTCTTAGAAAAATTCTCCACCAGCACCAACAACGCGGCATCGTACCGAAAAGCCCCGCCGTAGGTCCATTGCGTGTGCGGCAGGTGGTTTTCCACCATAAAAAGCAGGGCCTCTGCCGAAATAGGTTGAATCATGGAGCTCATGCCTGTTGATGCGGTAAAATGGATTCCCAAAATCTCTGGCAGATGGCATGCATGGCATTTTCATCTGCCCCGTCGTGGCGCAACACTAAGCGCAGCAAATCAAACAAAACGGCGGAAGCGTTGGCATGGCCGCGCCCCTGCAGTTTGAAGTGGCGGAACCCCATGTCGCGCAAGCGCTTAATCTCTGCCGTAGTCAGGGCGAGCACACTGTGCTTGGGGTGGGTAAGGAGGGTGCCCAAGTGCTTGCAGCCGTTAGTTTCCTGGCGTGCATCGAAGTCCGAGCTATCGTGTCCGAAAAAATTGAGAGCAAGGGCAGAGAGAGAGCTGTAATGGTACGGGCGCAACGGGCAATGGCGGATGCAGTACTCATTCACCAGTAAAATGTGGCGCTCCTTGTCTTCAATTTGCTCCAACAAGTCATAATTGAGCACATCATCCGGGTGCACCATCACCTCGTCATATTGCTCTGCCAAACGCTTGTAGACATCCAACTTACCTTTACCGCCACTGTTGGTGATTTTCAGGATGCTGGAGACAACGCGCAGCTCCGGGAAGTTGCTGCGCACATGCTTGTACAGGGCATCGGACGCCAAAATGACGGCGTTACGCTTCGTTGGGTTATGATTGCGTGCAAAAGTGAGCAAGGCATTGCCCAAGGTATCTTTCGTGTGCGCCTCGGTAAGATTCAGGTTGGTAAAGGTATAATAGAGGGCAATACGGCGTTGTTCGTACTCCAAACCGGCGGCGCGCATTTGCTCGGCATCGCACATCAGGTGTTTGAGCACGCGCCCGCTGTTCCAGGTGCAAAGCGGGGCCCCGTGCACAATGTTAAAGGGCTCAAAATGAAGCAACAGCTTGCAAAAATCATAAAACGCCACCAGCTCGCGGTCATTGACGAACGCGCCCGATACATCCCACACGGCATCCGGCCAATCCGGATTCAAATATGGTGAAAACTCTGCCATTTCTCCTCGCGCGGGCGAGTATACCAACTCCGCCCCGGAGTGTCAAGTGAAAGTTGGAAGTTGAACGTTGGAAGTGGGGCTCCCTCCTCCACACCTCATACTTTCAACTTCCAACTTTCAACTTCCAACTTCGTACTTTACCTTACAGCATCTCCGGCGTAATATGATATTTGGCCCCGCAACGGGGACAAGATGCCTCCAAAAAGCCTTGTTCTGCCAAAAGGTCGGCAAAATCTTGCTTCATGGCGCGAATCGAGGGCAAAATTTTCTCTACGGTGCAACCGCAACGGAAGGTGAACTTGCGGGTTTCGAGCTGCTTTATTTCTTCCTTGGCATCAATCTCTGCCACATCTTGGGCAGTAAGCTCGCTAAGCCAATCGGCATCTGCTCCGGGCTGCGCCGTAATGAGCACAAACTGCTCATTTGGCAACTCAAAGGCACGGGCAACACGCTGCTCGCTCCGGCGGTAAAAATCTTCCACCCAAGAGATGACATTTTGCCCGGCCAAGGGAATAACGGAGGTATGGGGCTCTTTACCCGTGCGAATATTTTGAGCAAAAAGCATATTTTTCTCGGGCACACGCACATCTTGCGTAAACACGCGCCCCACCACATCCTCCGTCAGCGAAGAACCGGATACAAAATAATTAGCCAACGAAGGCTCTTTGATATTGAGAGTCCAGGCATGGTACTCCTGCCACGGACGAGACACCAAATGCAGGGTAAAGAAAGAGAGCAGCTGCTTAAACACGGCATCCTCCACCTCTGCATTGCGGTTGCCGTGCTGCATCAGGTTGAGGTAATAATCCACAAAAAGCGGTGTCATCTCTGCACGGAGCATCAGGCAATTGCGGTGCCGCACAAAGTAGGCATGTACGGTTACGAACTCTTCGACGGGTTGGCCGTTAGTATCTGTCGTCATGGCTTCTGGTTTGCTTGCACTTATCATACCCCTAACCGCCCCAAGGAGCAAGAGAAATTTTTGAAAACTGCTCCACCCTCCCCCCCTCACCTGCGGGGCGTAGGAATTACGGTTATGGCGTATTTTGGATTTTGAATGTCGTTTATGATATCGGCGGGTTGTCGCATGCGATGGGGTCTGTCACCGCCGTCTCCGACGGGGTTCCATGATGTTATTATCTGTGCCGGAGGTTCCGCCGCTGCACGGCTGCACCTCCGTCTATTCATCTTGTCGCCCTAACGGGCTCTAAAATTCGGCGAACCTACGGTTCGCGGAGAAAACGATGGAAGCTTGCGAGCGGACGCGAGCCGAATTCCCGAGCCCCCGAATGGGGGCGAAATAATATAGGCAGGGGCTAAGCGAACAACGTGAGCGCAGCCCCTGCTAAACGCAAAAAATCAACATGAGCCCCGACGCGGCACGCGGAGTGGGCGGCAGATAATCCGAAGGGCGTAAGCCCTGAAGCCACGCCGCTTGCTCCGGGCTCACGCCCATCGGGGGAATCTGTCGCCGCGGGTTCCCCGGGCTCCTCTATTTTTTACGTTTTGCAGGGGTTGCGCTCGCCTGTGGCTCGCTTAACCCCTGCCTATGCTATTTCGCCCCCTCACGGGGGCTTGTGAATTCGGCGAACCTACGGTTCTTGCCTATAAAAATATGTAAGAATCCGCGAGCAACGCGAGCCAAAAATTAAAGTCCCGTGAGGGACGATAGCCGGTAGCCCGGGGTAAAGCGAGCCAACGGCGAGCGCAACCCCGGGTATGTGTGGTAGGAATTCGGAGTCCGCGGAGCGGCCGACAGAAGAGGCGTGGCAGTACGCCCCCCCCCCGTGCTATTTATCAGGTAGATTGCCCCCGTTAAACATGGTCATACCATTTTTCTTGAGAAATACCAAGAACTCATCCGACGTGCTTCTACTCATATGATGGCACTTTTGGTTGGCAATATAGGCTATAATCGTCTTTTTCTTTGACTCACTCACAGAAAAAGCAGCATACCCGCCTTGCCACGAAAAAGCAGCATATTCAACACTAAGGGATTTTATCCATTTGCTACTGTTTGATTTGATTTTTCGGACAAAATCAGGCACACTCATATTCGGAGGCAACGATGTAAGAATATGGATATGGTCCGGTCTGCCGCCTATCTTATACGCGTTCCCCGACAGAGCTCGTATTATTCCCCCCATATAGTTAAAAATGCGGGGTAAATCTCGCTCTTCCATCCTGCATGATGAATATTTAACATGAAAAATAATATGCAGATTAATATTGAGGTAAGAATCACTCATATATCGAAAATTATTTATTATCAATACCATCCCGCTTGGCAAAAAGCAAGAAAAAAATCATGAAAAAAAAATACCCTTTAGGATAGCCTCGCCTCTTCTGTCGGCCGCTCCGCGGACTCCGAATTCCTACCACACATACCCGGGGTTGCGCTCGCCGTTGGCTCGCTTTACCCCTGCCTATGCTATTTCGCCCCTCACGGGGCTTAAGATATTGTTCGCCTTGCGAGCGAATACGAGCGGAAATGAAGAGCCCGAAGGGCGACAAGATGAATAGACGGAGGTGAAGTGAGCACAGCGAACGTAACCTCCGGAAAGCATGAAACACATCAAGAACCCCGTCGGAGACGGCGGTGACAGAACCCAACGCACGCGCGTAAGCCCGGTGGTCTCAGGGCTCACGCCCTTCGGCTCATCTGCCGCCCACTCCGCGTACCGCGTCGGGGCTCGTATGTTATTTTCGTCTATTCCCGGGGTTGCGCTCGCCGTTGGCTCGCTTTACCCCGGGCTACCGGCTGTCGCCCTCGCGGGCTCAAGAATTCGGCGAACCTGCGGTTCGCGAGAGAACAACTCATTGTTCGCCTTGGGCGAACAGCGAGATTGCGGCGGCGGGAGCCGCCACAGTGTAGAACCTGCGAGCGAAAGCGAGCCGAATTCCCGAGCCCCCGTGAGGGGGCGAAATAGCATAGGCAGGGGCTAAGCGAACAACGTGAGCGCAGCCCCTGCTAGGAGCAAAAAAAGAAAATGAGCCCCGACGCGGCACGCGGAGTGGGCGGCAGATGAGCCGAAGGGCGTAAGCCCTGAAGCCACCGCGCAATTCCCCTCCGGGCTCACGCCCATCGGGGCGGAATCTGTCGCCGCGGGTTCCCCGGGCTCCTCTATTTTTTACGTTTTGCAGGGGTTGCGCGCGCCTGTGGCGCGCTTAACCCCTGCCTATGCTATTTCGCCCCTCACGGGGCTCAAGAATTCGGCGAACCTGCGGTTCGCGGGTGGGGGGGGGATGGGGGTCTGCGCGCGTATGCGAGCCGCAGCCCTAAGCCCCCGACAGGGGACGAAAATTTCACCATTCGGCCCGGGGCCGAATTTTTGGCACTGCGTCAAAAAAGTCGCGGAATGACGGACTGAGGCGCGCCAACCATCAAGAGTTGTGGTAATATGTGGTTGGAATGAACATTATACCGGCTCTTGAAATGAAAGGCTGGCGCACCTCTGCG
>SUVM01000064.1 GCA_015062015.1 Akkermansiaceae bacterium
CCTCCTGCTCTTCTCCAACCCCAAGAGCGGTGGCCGCAACCACATGACTATCCGTACCTCCCACGACGACGGTAACACCTGGAACGAGGGCTACCTGTACGATGTGCGCCAATGCATGGGCTACTCTTGCATTGCCATGACAGATGATGACCATGTGGGCATCTTCTACGAAACCTGCCACAACAACGGCAAAAACGGCTGCCGCGGCATCGGCTTCATCCGCATCCCGCTCGAAACCGTTGTCACCGGCAAAGAAGTACCCGCCAAGGGGTTCTCTGCCACTAAACAAGCCCAGGTAGACAACATCCCCACCGCCGCGCCTGTCCCCGGAGACGATACCCGCGTTTTCAACCCGCTGAATCCCTCCAAAAAAATCCGCATTACAGACAAAAACGGCAAGCGGCTCCCCAGCGGCCACATCATGAAGGTAAAGGGCACCAACTTCAAGTTCCGCATCCCCTGATGCAAGCCTAAACCCCTCTGTTTTCCCCACCCCGGCTGCGATGCTTCGTAGCCGGGGTGCTTGTTTACCGGCGCAGCCAAGCCCCCCCCCCTCGCAAGGGCGCAAAAATACCTACACAAAACCCTTTTATTGTAAGATTATAAAATAAAATTTCCCACTAATCGGGAACCATACTCCCGATTTGTGGGAAATTCAACATAACTCACAAAGCCTGAATAGGTACACCAACCGCCCCAAAAGGCAACGGAATAAGTTTTTGAGCCGTACAAAAAACAATACCGGGTTTAATGTGATAACGATTACCGCCGGTAGGAATAGTAGACGCACCTTTCAGGTCTGCAGAAGAAGGGCTGCTACTACGCTTTACTTCCATGGGGTACAGGCACCCGTTATTTATATACAAAAAATCAACTTCGGCGCCATCCCTATCCCGATAATAATAGAGGGGGGGCCGCCTCCCGTAATTAGCAAAAGCGCGCACCAACTGCCCATACACCCATGTTTCCAAAATAGCCCCGGCATAAGCACTGTTTTTTAACTGCTCGGGATTATACCACCCGGCTAACCAACAACAAAGCCCGGTATCCATAAAATAGAGTTTTGGGGTCTTAGCCAAACGCTTTGTTGTATTAACATGGTAAGGCTCCAGCAGAGATATGATACCCGATGCCTGCAAAATACTTATCCACGCAGCAGCCGTTTTAGGTGAAATATCGGCATCTCTTGCCAAATCGCTATACACCAACTGTTGCCCGGTACGCATAGCGGCAGAACGCATAAGCCGCACAAAAGACGCTAAGTTGCCGACTTGAGACAAAGCCCGCACATCTCTCTCGATGTAAGTTTGCACATACGAGCTGAAATAAGCATCCGTATTCATATGCGAACGCAGGTTCGGTATAGGATACCCCCCGCGCCATATCCGCGCGTAAAGCTCTGTCAAATCGCACATATTTTGCAACTGCGCCAATTCCCTTATCCGCTCGGGGTCAAACGCATCCGGGCTAAACGGTGCCCCGCAAACCTCTTGTTGCGACATACTGTACAAATCTACAATAGCAACACGTCCGGCCAGACTTTCTGTTACGCCCTTCATCATCTCAAAACGCTGAGACCCGGTAAGCCAATACATACCGGGACGTTGCCCCGCCTCATCCACTTTCATTTTAATGGCTCGCAGCACTTCCGGCGCGTATTGTATCTCATCTATGCATAACGGTACTCCCATTTCGTTTACAAAACCTATCGGATCCGTTTTAGCATAATGTGCCATCTCATAATCATCCAACGTCACATATCGCATACCGGACGGCATGATATGCTTCAACAGTGTGGATTTTCCGACTTGTCGGGCCCCTGTAACCATGATGCAAGCAAAACATCCGCTCAATTCCTGCAACTTGGCCTCTATACTACGCTCTCGATAGTCTGCTGACATACGGAACTTTTAGCACATTATTACCAATGCGTCAAGATAAATTTCCCACAAATCGGGAGCAATATTCCCGATTTGCGGGAAATTTAATATAATGAGCCCGGTTTTAATAAATTACAAAGCACCATTTTTTCCAAACAAAGGAGGGAAGCGAACCATCAACGACAATAGGCGAAACTATCCATGGCTCCGCCTCGTACCGTTTACTATGGTAAAGCACCGCATTTTGGGTACACTAATACACCTTGCCGTCCGGGCAAACAACACCCATTATTTTGCAACGTGCAAGCCCGAAAATGGCAAGACACATATGATACCTCGTGGCGACGGACGGCCGGCATTGAGGGCTCTCTGATAATTATCAAGGTAAAGGGCACCAAAAGGCAAACCGCAACACGGCGCAAGGGGGTGCCTTGCGCCGCGTCCTTTGAAAAAGCGGGGGGGATAGCTGCTCTTAATTAAAAGCGTGGTACTCTTGGAGGGTACGCACGGTAGCCACCTTATTTTTATTATGAAGGATGGCGGCGGAGCAAGCCTTGGCAGAGGAGAGGTCCGTGGTGTAAGATACCTTGTTGTTAACGGTAGCGGCACGGATGGCCACCTCGTCTTCGCGGGCATCGTGAGAGCCCGGGGTATTGATAACAAACACAACGTCTCCGTTCTTGATGCGGTCCACAATGTTGGGGCGGCGCCCCTCCAGCACCTTGTAAGCACGCTCACACTCTATGCCGTTTTGCAGCAGGTAAATCATCGTACCCTTGGTGGCGCAAATGTCGAACCCGGCGGCGGCAATCTCTTGTGCAATGGGCAGCACATGCTCCTTGTCGCGGTCGTTTACGGAAATGAACACCAAACCTTTATCCGGCAGCGGGTTGAAGGCGGAAATCTGGCTCTTCATGTAGGCCAAATCGGGGTCGGTATCCACACCCATCACCTCGCCGGTGGAGTGCATCTCCGGGCCAAGCACCACGTCAATGCCGGGGAAGCGGTTCCACGGGAACACGGCCTCTTTAATGGTGTAGTACGGGGGCACTACCTCTTTGGTAAAGCCAAGCTCGGCAAGTTTCATACCGCTCATCACCTTAGCGGCCAGCTTAGCCAGCGGCACGCCAATGGATTTGGAAACAAAGGGCACCGTGCGGGATGCGCGGGGGTTAACCTCAATCACATAAAGTTGCTCGTCCTTAATCGCGAACTGGCAATTCATGAGGCCTTTCACATTGAGTCTGGAAGCCAGCTCCTTAGCGGCACGCATCATCTCTGCGTGCATAGCGGGGCTCACCTTGTTGGGCGGAATCATGCAAGCCGAGTCGCCGGAGTGGATGCCGGCGGGCTCCACATGCTGCATAATGGCCCCCACCACGCTCATCTCGCCATCGGCAATCACATCCACGTCTATCTCTAAGGCGTTTTGCAAGAAGCGGTCTACCAGCACGGGGCGCTCGGGGGAGGCATCTACGGCTTCGCGCATGTAGGTGCGCAGCTCGGTCTCATCATACACAATCATCATGGCACGGCCACCCAGCACGAAAGAGGGGCGAACCAGTACGGGGAACCCGATGCGCTTGGCAACCGCCACGGCCTCCTCCTCGTTGGTAGCGGTGCCGGCCTCTGCTTGGCGCAGGCCGATTTCGTCCAACAGGGCGGAGAAATACTTGCGGTCTTCTGCCAGCTCGATGCTGCGCGGGCTGGTGCCGATAATGGGTACACCTCTCTCTGCCAAGGCGGCAGCCAAGTTGAGCGGGGTTTGACCGCCAAATTGCACAATCACACCGCAGGGCTGCTCTACATCGCAAATATTGAGCACGTCCTCCAGTGTCAGCGGCTCGAAGTAGAGCTTATCGGAGGTATCATAGTCGGTGGAAACCGTCTCGGGGTTCGAGTTCACCATAATGGTCTCGTAACCCAGCTCCTTAAGCGCAAAGGAGGCATGCACGCAGCAGTAGTCGAACTCGATACCCTGCCCAATACGGTTGGGGCCACCGCCGAGAATCATAATCTTCTTGCGGTCGCTGATACGCGCCTCGTTATGCAAGCCGTAAGTGGAATAATAGTAGGGGTTACGAGCCACAAACTCGCCGGCGCAGGTATCCACCAAATGGTAGGTGGGCACAATGCCCTTGGCCTTACGCTCGGCACGCACCGCATCCTCAGTACAACCGCGAGCCAACGCTATCTGGCGGTCGGAGAAACCAAGCTTCTTGGCCTCCAGCAAGTCCAGCTCTGCCAGTTTCATGCCGGCATCTGCCAGCTCTTGCAGCTGGTCAATAAACCAGGGGTCGATTTGCGTGAGGTCGTGAATCTCCTCGGCGGTGAAACCGTTGACAAATGCCGTCTGAATCCAGAAAATGCGGTCGGCATTCGGCACGGAAAGTTTGGCGGAAATCTCTTGGCGAGTGGGGTTTTTGGGGTCTTTGGCATCGAACCCGAAGCCCCAGCGCCCGGTTTCCAGAGAACGGAGGGCTTTTTGGAGGGATTCCTTGAAGGTGGTACCAATGCTCATCACCTCGCCCACGCTCTTCATGGCGGTGGTAAGGCGTTCATCGGCTTTCTTGAACTTCTCGAAGGTGAAGCGGGGCACCTTGCAGACCACATAGTCAATCGTCGGCTCAAACGAGGCCGGGGTACTGTGCGTAATGTCGTTCAGCAGCTCATCGAGCGTATAACCCACAGCCAACTTGGCAGAGAACTTAGCAATCGGGAAACCCGTAGCCTTAGAGGCCAAGGCCGAGGAGCGGCTCACACGCGGGTTCATCTCAATCACCACTTGGCGGCCGGTACGCGGGCAGATGGCAAACTGTATGTTACTGCCGCCACTCTTCACACCGATTTCACGGATAATGGCAAAGGAGGCTTCTTTCAGCACGGCGTACTCGCGTGCATTGAGCGTCATGGCCGGGGCAACGGTAATGGAGTCGCCGGTATGCACACCCATGGGGTCCAGGTTCTCGATGGAGCAGATGGTAATGCAGTTATCCTTGCTGTCGCGCATCACCTCCATTTCAATTTCTTTCCAACCCAACAAGGACTCTTCGATGAGCACCTCGTGTACGGGGGATAAATCCAAGCCGCGCAGCACAATCTCCTCGAACTCGGCCTTGTTGTACGCAATACCGCCGCCGGTACCACCCAACGTAAATGCCGGGCGAATAATCATCGGGTAATTGCCTATCACGTTCTTGGCAATATCCCAAGCCTCTGCCATGTTGTGCGCCACGCCCGAGGCCGGTACATCCAGCCCGATTTTTATCATGGCATCTTTAAAGCGCTGGCGGTCCTCGCCCTTATCAATAGCATCAGCATCTGCACCAATCACGCGCACGCCGTATTTCTCAAGAATCCCTTGGCGGTGCAGCTCCATGGCGGCATTCAGAGCCGTCTGGCCACCCAGTGTCGGCAAAAGCGCATCCGGTTGCTCGCGAGCAATGATTTTCTCGATATACTCGGGAGTGAGCGGTTCTATGTAGGTGCGGGGGGCTGTCTCCGGGTCCGTCATAATCGTGGCGGGGTTGGAATTGACAAGCACCACCTCGTAGCCCTCTTCTTTCAATGTTTTACAGGCTTGGGTACCGGAGTAGTCAAACTCACACCCCTGCCCGATAATAATGGGGCCCGAACCGATGACCAATATCTTCTTGATAGACGTGTCTTTAGGCATGGTACAGTATAAACTTGCAGATATATGCCATATATCCTCCCAAAATGCAAGCCTTATTTACATCTAACCGCAAAATATTTTTTAGGTCTCCATAAAAAAAGCCCCTTAACGGGGCCAACACAAAGCACGCCATGCGAGCGCATTACACCCGCATGGCTGCCAAGGAAGCTTACTTAAGTTTAATCACATAGCGGCCGGTGGTCATGGCAGCGGCCTCTGCCGCAGGCATGGTCTTTTTCTCGTGCCCGGCACCCCAAGAGTCTGAGTAAATGATGGTTTGCTCTTTCATGTTATAACCGATAATCAGGCGCATGTGGCCGCCTCGCGATTGCGGAACCGGGATTTCCTCCCTGTAAATACCGAGGGTAACGCTCCACAACACCGGAGACCCGGCATCGATATGGCGCTTAATGAGACCGAGCCACTTTTTGACTTGGCTTTTTTTACCGGCGCGCACTTGTTTGAGCAGCTCGGGGTCTGCCACATCCATGGGGGGCACCGCAAAAGACAGAGCTTGTTTTCCCTTCTTCTTCGCCAGTTTGTTATACGGCTCCACCAAAGCCATCATAGAGGATTGGTAATCCTCTATCGTATTAAGTTTAACGGGGAATTTTTTACAAATGGCCGCCATAGCTCCTTCCATAGAGTTGCTGCTGGTGCCGCCATCGGCAGAGGAATCGCAAAGGGCAGCCAGGGCGTGTTGGTCCACCCCATCCATACCATAGAATGCAAATACACGCGCCAACGTGGCAGGCACGCAATAGCCTTTTTGCCCTTGGTCCACCATGTTAACCCCCTCCAACCACACGGTGCCGTCCTCCTCTTTTTTAATGCTGCTGCGCAACTCTTTGCGAGTTACCTTGTCGGAGGCGCCGCCATGCTCAATAGCTGCGGCATCCGGGCCGAGGTCGACGCGAATAAACTCTGCCTCAAAAGGCGCGCTGCCGCCACGGTTTTTCTTGCCGCGCTTGGCTTTTTTGCCAAGCTCGCCGGTGTAGCTGGCATCCAATCGGGCAGCCCCGTTCTCCCAGCTCCACTCCCAGCATTCCACCTGCACACCGGTTTCTTTAACATTAACTTTCTTCTTTTTAGGCTCTACGCCGGTTATCTCGGTAAGGGCCTCTTTGGCGGACTCGATGCGGCCTAAAAAATCTTCTTTTCCAATGGCACCGTCATCTCCCTTGCTGTACACAATGACGCGCAACGAATCAATATTGTCTGCCCCCCAATGCAGCAATACCTCGCCGGCACGCAACTTACCAAAAGTAAAGGAGCCATTGGCCATGCGCCATGTGGTATCATCTACCGGGGCATAGCGTGCACCAACCAAATATTTGTTTGTAGCTGCCTGTTTGGGGCCTTTCCAAAGCTCCCCGGTGCTGATGGGTTGTGCTAAATCCCCACCGAAACAAGCCATGCTACACAAGGCTACGGCAAAAAGTCGAGCAATGCTTTTCATGAGCGTATGCTATCTGTTTTTTAGTGTCAAGGCAAGAGAAAAATTTTAATTTCCTACATTTTCTCTGTGAAAAACCGTTTTTGTGAAAATTCCATCGGCAACGTGTCTCTACAGCATGGATACAGACAACATAACAAAGCAAACCGAAGCCTGTTGCAGCAAAGAAGGGCTTTGCTGCCGCCGCCACCGTTGCTGCAAATTAGCACTGGGTGTCATTCATACCGCGCTGATGGCCACCCTTACCGCAGCCGTCACCCTGATGTGCATTCACAAGTGCAGCCACCATAAATAATAACACGGCCACAGGCCCCACCCCGCCCACGGCAGCCCACACTGCCGTGGGCGCACACGCTTTTTTATGTTTAATTTTTGGTTGTTAATGTTGCGCCCGCTTCGCTCGCGCACGGATTTGAGCGGCGTAGGCTTTTAATGCAGGCGGCAATGCAGCCGGGGATTGCGCGGCCGGGGCCATGGCTCGTTTAGCTTTGCCGTTTATGGATTTAAGATAAGCTGCCCCTTCCGGCATGCCGCCACAAACGCGCTGTTTCATTGCCTGAGGAGAAACGGCAGGGGTGGCACGCGCCACGGCTAATGATTCCGGTGCCGCGGCAGACTCTGTTTCGCAAAGCCACGGCGGAATCTCGGCATCATCCATTTCCGCATCTTCCTCTGCCGCGCCGGAGTACACGGCAACTGCCAAATCCCGCACAACATCGCCCCAATTACTGTCAGCCGGCTCGGGCTCTGCGGCAGCTTCCGCCTTTGCTTCTCCGTAGAGCTGTGCTACTGCATCTGCGGGCATACCACAGGCGGCTTGCGGCAGGGCATCCCCCGCCGGTGCAAGCTCTGCCACAGCCAAAACCGGCGCAGCTGCTGCCCCGGCTGCAGGCGGATTCTCTGCACTGCCGGCGGCTATGGGTGCCTCTTGCCCAAACCACCAAAACGGCACGGTGGCCAATACTGCCACCCCGGCCACAAGGGCGGATACCTGCAACCACGGAAAACGCCTCCGCCGGCGGGGGCTGCCAAACGCGGCATCCGCCTGTTGCATCAAACGCGCCAAGAGGTCGGCATCCTCCGGGCGGGCGCGGTCTTGCGCCGCCAGCTCGCGGAGCTGCGTTTCAATATCGGTCAAATCTTCATCTGCGGGTTCCATGGGGGTGGTTAGCCAAGATCTAGGTGTTCTAAATGGGATTTCACGGTGCGCAAGGCAACCGCGTAACGGCTACGGAGGGTAGACTCCGGCGTACGGCTGCGGCGCGCAATTTCCGCGAAGCTGAGCTCTTGCCAGATACGGAGGTTAACCAGCTCGGCCTGCTCTGCAGGTAAAAGCTGCACGGCTTGGCGAAGCCGGCGGGCGCGCATCTCGGCATCTGCGGCAGCCATGCAGGGGTGTGGCTCGGTGGGCTCCGGGGTGCGGTGCGCAACGTACTGCTTTTCCGCCTCTCGGCGGTGGGCATTTCGCTCTCGCAGGCGCAAGGCATCGTGCCAAATGGCGCGCATGCTGTAGCGCAACAGGTCTTCCTCCTGCGCCGGTACGCGCCCCTCTGCAACGGCATCCGCCACACGGGTTATCACGCCGCAAAGCAGCATCTCTACATCCGTATCGGCATCTACCTGCAAACGGGCATAGGCGAGCAGGCGGTGCATGGCCGCACGAAACCAGAGGCGGCAGGTCTCCCGCGCCTCGTGTTCGGCTTTTTGCTTCCACCCTTTCGGCATATCCGTCACTTGTCACTTATGTTAATGCGGCCCGAATCCGCATCCGCGAAACTTTTTTTATGCATGTTATCAACAGCAGCCGCTCTCTCCATACCGAAGGAGCAGCTGTTTTTTCCGCTGTCTGCTTTTTTACAAAGTACGCAGCTCTAAGGAGCGGCCGTGGGCATCCAGCCCCTCCACACGGGCAAAGGTTTGCACATGGGGTAAGGAGGCGCGGGCGGCGGCAGCACTCATACGCACGATGGAAGTACGGCGCTGGAACTGGTCTGCCCGGATGCCGGAGAACGATTTGCCGGAGCCGCCCGTGGGGAGCGTATGGCTGGGTCCCGCCAAAAAGTCCCCGCAAGCCACAGTAGAATAAGCACCGGCATAAATAGCCCCGGCCGTGCGGATGCGAGCCAACGCCGTGGCCTCTACAGCATCTTCCACCATCAGCACCAGGTGCTCCGGGGCAAAGGCATTCACAATATCCGCCCCTTGCTCTATAGAGGAAACGAGGAAGCAATTGGTGTTGTCCTCCAACACCTGCTGCAAGTACGCAGCTCGGGAAAGCGTGGCAGCCTGCCGGGCAATCTGCTGTTGCACGGCCTCCAAAAGAGATTCGGAGGTAGTGACAAAGGCAATGGCGCTATCGCCGCCGTGCTCTGCCTGCGCCAACAAATCTGCCGCCACAAAAGCGGGGTTGGCGCTGTGGTCTGCCAACACCATCACCTCGCTGGGGCCGGGCAACAAATCTATGGCCACGGCACCTACCAACTGGCGCTTGGCCTCCACCACATAGCGATTACCCGGACCAAAGATTTTTTGCACAGGCTCTACAGTAGCCGTACCCAAGGCCAAAGCAGCTATACTTTGTGCACCGCCGACACGGTATATCTCTGTAGCACCGGCAGCCTGCAAAGCCACCAGCACGGCGGGGTTCACCTTGCCATCCGGGCCGCAGGGTGTCATGGCCACAATTTGCGGCACGCCAACGGCTTTGGCAAATCCACCCGTCATCAACGCGGTAGATACCAGCGGGGCTTTGCCGCCGGGCACATAGATACCCACGCGGTCGTAGGGCACAAAACGCTCTCCCACCTCGCAGCCTTGGGCATTGGTACCGCTCCAATCCTGCCGCATACTTTGTGCGGAGAAATAGGCAATATTGGCCAGAGATGCCGCAATGGCCTCCTTCACATCCTGCGGAACCACCGCCTGTGCCTCCGCCAACTCGGCCTCCGTTACCCGCAACTGCGCCGGGGTAAGCTGCACGCGGTCAAACTTGGCTGCATAGGCGCACAAAGCATCGTCCCCATGGGTTTGCACCTCGTCAATAATAGCGGCTACGGCCTCCCGTACATCTGCCGTAGGGATAGCACGGCGATTCATTGCGGCTACGGCTGCGGCAAAATCGGCGTCGGTCTCGCGGTATATATTCATGGCGCGGCATTATAGCAAGATTGCGTTGCGGTGTCAAACCTGCATCGAGACTTACCCAATTCGTTCGGCACGGCTCGCTTACTCTGCAGGGACCAAGCGGACATCGTAACCGAAAATGGCAGTAAAGAGGTCAGCTTTTTTGGCCATGGCAAGGTTTTCTATAGTGAGGTCGTGCACGCCGGGCACCAACAGCTCTAAGCGGCGCCCGTTATAGCGCACCGTAAACTTGGCAATGCGGTGAGAATGGGCGCGCTCCATGGCATCTGCCACGCGCAACAGGGCAGCAAGCTTTTGCACCCGCAGGCGGTTGGGCAAATCGAGCTCGGCATACGAATTATCGCGGTTGGTGGGGGCACCGTGGCGGTGGTAGCGAGCCAGCAAGCCGATAATCTCGATATCATGGCGAGAGAGCCCGAAGATTTCTGAGTTCAGGATGATATATTGGCCGTGGCGGTGGTGATTTTTAGGGCTGATAAAGGTACCGATTTCGTGCAGCACGGCGGCCACGTTAAGCAAAAGGCGGTCGTGGCGAGAGAGGCCATGCAGCTCTTGCAGCTGGTCGAATAAGGAGGTACAGAGCTTGCGGACCTGCTGGCTGTGGCTGCGGTCTATCTTGTACCGATTCGCCAACAGCATAGCAAAGTGCAGCACCTCCTGGTCCAGCCCGTGGTCATCTTTACGGGAGGGGAGCAAACTGCGCAGGAAGGCGTGGTCGTATTCCTCTTGCGGCAGCAGAATACTATTCGGCTCAAAAGCCCCGGCCAGCGTTTGGTAGGTAACGGCAGCCGGCAGCAAGGCGTTAACAAAGGCGTAATCCACGTTATACTTCTCCGGGCGGCGGGTGGCCGGTGTAGCGGCAATATCGTCCACCAGTTGTTCCAATGTTTCTGTAGAGACGGAGTGAGCCGCCAGCAGGGGGGATTGAATATGCCGGAAATCCGGGCCAAAGATAATGAGGGCTTCGGGCTCGGTAGTAATGGCACCCTCGGAGTCGTGCAATATTTGCTCAACGACACCGCGAATATGCTCGCGTATGAGAGAGCACTCGTGCTCCGGGCTGTTAAAATGCGTATCGCGAATAGCCATGGCGGTGCGGTGCGCCCCCATGCGGTAACCGGCATAGTAGGTGATGCGCCCGCGGTCAAACAGCAAAAGACGCGTATTGCCCGGCCCCACATGCAACACAAGCACGCGTTTTTTCTCCAACTCGGTATGGCGCTCCAACATATCCTGCAAATTGACGTAAAGCAGGCGCGTCATCTCGCCGTCGTCCAGCACCTCCATACTCAGCCCGCAGGCAGTCTGCAAACGGTTGGTGATGCTGTCCATATTATTAACATTAAGCAACACATTGGTGGCCAACAAACGCACACGCACTTCACCCCCGCTATGGTACTCTTGCAACAGCGTGTTGAAGCCCTGCACAATTTGCACGCAGCGGTCCAGCGTTTCGCGAGAGATGCTGCCGTTGCGGAAGATATCCTCTGCCAATGCCAGCGGTTGAGAGAGCACATCCAACACGCGCAGCTGCTCTCCCTGCTCTTCTGCCACCATCATCGATACCGAGGCAGCCCCCATAAAGATAACAGCCTGCACGGCGGACGGCGTTTGCGTACTTGCACCGGTTTTGCTCATGGTTTTATGCAAATGTTGCTACAATCGTCAGGAGATAAAGTGGGTATAGACCGGTTTTTCCTGCACCGGAGGCAAAATACCGGCAGCGGCGGCAGCCTCTTTGCAACGCAGGTGGTACACCATGTTACGCGCCACATAGCGCAGGTTTTGCAGGCCTTCGGCATCTTGGCGCACGTCGTCGGGCGTAAAGCCGTGCACCATATTCCAATAGCGGCCGGAGATGATGGGCATTTGCGAGATGGTGAAGTATTTTTGAAT
>SUVM01000065.1 GCA_015062015.1 Akkermansiaceae bacterium
ATGCTGGTGGCTCAGGGGGAGGAGTGCCACCGCCTCTACCTCTTGCTGGAGGGGGGGCTGGTAGCATACCGCCAAGCAGAAACCCTGCCCGGCACCGACCTGCCCGCTGCCATATCCCGCAAGCACGAGGTATTCCGCGCAGAACCGGGCTCTTACGTCTGCGTACAAGCCTTTTTCTCCCGTACCTACCATAGCTCTAACGACATTGTCGCAATAGAGGACACCCGGCTTGCCTACATAGATGACACCACACCACCCGTGGATGAAGCCACTCACGGCACGCTGGAGCACCAATTCATCCCCGTGCTGATGCACGAGCTGGCAGCACGCAACATCCGCATATTCAGCCATGCCACGGAGAAAGAGGAAGCCCAGCGCCTGCTGCAGCGGGCAGAAATGGCCTCCACCCTTGCACAGCTTTCTGCCGGTATTGCCCACGAGCTCAACAACGCCGTAGGCGTTATCACCCGCCGCACCGAGTTTGTGGCAGAACATATGGCCGAGTTCCTGGCAGAAGAAGACAAACTCAACGCCAAACTCTTCCGCTTCGGGTACGAAGACACTACCTTTGCCGCCGCCAGCGAGCTGCGCAGCTTAGCCCGCAAATACGAGCGCGAGCTCAACCTGCCGCAGCCGGCAGCAAAAGTTTTAGCCCACATCATCCCCGATACGAAAACCCTCGTCAAATACGGCCCGGATTTTGTGCGGCATGTCAAATACAACTACAAATTTTGGGAGCTGGGGCACGACCTGCGAGACATGCAGGTAGCCGCCAAACACGCCACAGGCATTGTACGCGCCGTCAAATTATTAGGCGGCGGCAACTCCACCCGCCAAGAGGGGGTGGATGTACGCGAGTCGGTAAACGATGCCATGAACCTGCTTACCAACAAACTCAAGCACATTTCGGTAGAAACCTCTCTTGCCCCCTGCCCCGGCGTTACGGCAGACCTTACCGAGCTGGTGCAAATTTGGACAAACATTATTAACAATGCGTACGATGCCATGATACAAGCCGGCACCCCCAACCCCACGCTACGCATTGCCACCGCCTTCTTTACAGCAGAGGGCATGCATTTACTGCCTACGGAATATGTGCGCGTCTCCATCTCCAACAACGGTCCGCCTATTCCGGAGGAGATTCACGACAAGATTTTCCACCCCAACTTCACCACAAAAAAGCTGGGGTTAGACTTCGGCCTCGGTTTGGGGCTTTCCATTGTTCGCCGCTTGGTGGACAGCTACAACGGCACCATCGAGCTGAGCAGCACCGATGGCGAAACAACCTTCTCTATCAACCTTCCAACCACACAAATCCATGGAAAAGATTAATATTATCTGCATCGATGACCAGCAGGAAGTGCTGGATTCCGTCATGAGAGACCTGCGTCCTCTCACCCCGCTCATCCGCCTCGAAGAAGCCTCGGGCGTAGAAGATTGCCTGAACCTTATCGAACAAATTGACGATGATGGCGACTTGGTAGGCGTGATTATATCCGACCAAGTGATGCCCAGTGCCAGTGGCACAGACTTGCTGGCTAAGGTGGCAAGTGACAAACGCTTTGCCAAGACCCGCAAAATCTTGCTTACCGGGCAAGCCACGCATGCAGACACCATCAACGCCATTAACGACGGCCACATCGACAACTACATCGAAAAGCCCTGGCAACCGGAAAAATTGCTTACCGTCGTCAAAAAATTGCTCACCCTCTACATCCTCGATATGGGGTTGGATCACACCCCCTATATGAGCGTGCTGGACCAGCAAACGCTTTACGCAAAACTTCGCTAAGCCAAACGCCACATCGGTTAGCCATGAACAAAGCACTCATTACGGCAGCAACCATGCTGGCAACGATGCCGGCCATGGCGGGGGAGGCATTCACATTGCCGGCGGACTCCGACTGGACAGACGCAGTAAAAAAAGCATTAGTTGTCTACGACAACCCGGATAGCTTCGTCAACAAAGTCAGTTTCGCCTTCCGCGAGCAATGGCAAATGGCAGTGGTACAACCCAACGGCAGCAACGGCTTACATTTAAGAGACGGGGCCTCGCCGTTCAACAGCGAGTTTCGCCGCTCGTGGATAGGTGTTAACGTGTATATGAACTCGGGCACACAGTTCCACACCTACGCCCGCATCGGCGGCTTGCCATCTCGCAGCACCTATGCCAACGGGCGCACCAAGCGTAACTTCACCTACACGGATTTGTACGATATTTGGCTTAAGCAAAACATCTCTGCCGTTAAAGGGCTCACCCTTAAAGCAGGTAAATTTGCCCCGGCCTTCACCTCCGATTACAGAATCTCCAACGCCAACATCGCCTGCATCGAACGCTCTTACCTTTGCAACCAGTTCGGCATGGACTCTAACTGGGGTATAGAGCTTAACTACACCGCCCCGGACAAAAACAACATCCTCTATGTGCAGCTGATGGCAAACGACCGCGCAAGCGCCTCCAAATCCCTGACGCACAAGGATGTGTACCGCGATGGCCGCGGGCTGAAAGGAGAGTTTGGCTGGGAAGACAAGTGCTTTATCATCATCGGGGGCACGCATAAGTTTGATGTAACGGCTAACGGCTACCAAGCCGTCTCTGCCGAATACATGCACGACTTTAACAACGCCTACCACGGTCGCCGCAAAGCGGGGGCCAACAACTACGGCTTAGGCTTCCGGGACGCACTGTCGGTAGGTTACGAGGTAAAGAGCGGCAAGCTGCTCTTTATGGCCAACGCGGTTGCCGCATTCGAGCAACAAGCGGGCAACGGCACCAACAACATTGGTCTGCAGCTGCAACCTGTTTACTCCGTACACCCCAACGTGGACCTCGTACTGCGCTACACGGGCATGACCGGCGATGGGGCTTGCAAACTGGGCTCGGACCGCTACATCTGCACCCAAACAGATGCCGCCTCTTGGGTGGATAGCCTGCATGCCCTCTATTTTGGTGTGGATTTGTACGCCTCTTCCAAACGTAAAGATGCCGCTAAACTTATGTTCGGTGTAGAATACACCACCGCCAGAAAAGACGGTGCAGACTGCTACAACGGCTGGGAGTTCACCACCGCTATCCGCTTTAACTTCTAAAGCAACACAACATAACATACTCTTGCAAGAGGGGGCGCAACATGCCCCCTCTTGTTTTCCTCCCCCCCCTCCCCCCACCCCTTGACCATGCACACCATCGGCATTGACTTCGGCACCACAAAAACCCTTGTTTCTCGCATCAAATCTCGCACCGGGGAGGCAGAAACCGTGCGTCTGGGCCACGGCTCGGACCACATTTCCACCGCTATTTACATAACAAGCACCGGCGAAATGGTATTTGGCGACGATGCCGACGACTGCTTAGCGGACCCGGAAGGCATCTACCTACGAGGATTCAAAATGCAACTGGGCAGTGAAACACCGGTCACGATTTTCGCCAATGAGGCGGGAGAAACCACTTTTTACACAGCGGCGGAATTAGTAACCCGTTACCTCTCCTACATCCGCGAGCGTGTACAAAGTACCGTTTTTTCCGGTGAGCCGGTATCTCGCGCCATCATCACCCGCCCGGTGGACTTTTCGCCGGCTCGCTGCGAAGAACTGCGCCAAGCCGCCCTTGCCGCCGGTTTTAAGGAAGTAAAACTTACCACAGAGCCCGAGGCCGCTGCCTTAGCCTATTGCCGACTCAACGACACCCAAGCATTTCGGCACAGTGCCTTAGTGGTAGATTGGGGCGGCGGCACGCTGGACTTTGCCCTTGTTACCCGCAACAATCAGAGAATAGACACCCACCCCCGCCACAGCGCCGGTATTGTTAATTTAGGCGGCGAGCTCTTCGACCAACTCCTTTGGGACTTCGCCACCCGGCAGATTCAAACTTCCGGGGTGGGAAAACCCAACCCCTTCACCTCACTGCCCATTGTGCGAAAAAGCAAGGAGAAGCTCTCCTCCGCCACGCAATGCACCTTACGTCTTAGCAGCGAGGGCGGCATCTGCCCGCCCATCTCGCTCTCTCGTACAGACTTCAATAAACTAATAGCTCCGCATGTAGAGCAAGCTGCCGTCAAAATTTTGCAACTGCTGAATACCATTTCCAAAGATGATGCCCCGGAAATGCTCCTTCTCGTAGGTGGCAGCTGCCGCATCCCCCTCATTAAATCCATACTGGAATCCACCTGCGACCTCCCCGCCGTCTCTTGGCATTTCTCTCGCGAAGCCGTTGCCCTTGGAGCCGCGCTGTGGGATAGCAAAATCGACTCTGCCCCCGCACCAGCACATACCCCCAACACAACAACCGTTGTCGCTGGTCCCGATACTAAGCCCCAAAGCCCCACATCCTCACCAACACAAAAGCGCAGCAAGCTCAAATACTTAGCCTTGGCGGCAGGGCTCTGCCTGCTTATCGGCATTATTCTTGTGCTTTCTTTCTTAGACCTCCGCTATGCAGCTCGCAACGGGTACGCTACATACGCCCGCCTTTTGCTCTTGTGCGGTGCAGATGCCAACAAAGCAGCCCCGGACGGATGCACCCCCCTGCACCATGCCGCCCAAAGTGGTCACACAGACTGCCTCGACATACTGATTCGGCACGGGGCAGATATTAACGCCCCAAATAAAACCGGGCAAACGCCGCTTTTACTTGCAGAGCAGTACAAAAACACAGACTGCGTAACCGCCTTAATCGCAGCTGGGGCAGATGCCGAACGAAGAGCAGCTGAAGCCCGCGCCGAAGAAATATCGAAAGCGGCTCAAACAGCCCAGCGGATGCTCCATCAATTACAATCCCCTCTCAAAGAACTCGCGGCTGCCACAGCAGCCTTGAAAGAAAATGATGGTAACCGGCAAACGCTAGATACCCTCCAAAGCAAACTGAACAGCTGTAAAGAACTGGCACAGCAAGCTAAAAAGCTGCTGGATGACATGAATGACAAAGCCATTCTTACCGCCGAAGGTGGCGAGCTATATACTTATTATCAATCATTTACACAATCTATCACCACCGCAGAACAATTGTATGCCGAGGTTTCGCCTCGCATCGCAGAACGAGAACGTAAAGTTGCCGAAGCCCGCAAAAGAATCGATAGTACACCGGCAGATAAACGGGAGAAGCTCCTCATCTCCTCAGCTAAAGAAAACGATGCAGATGTGCTAGAGCTCTTAATTCAAGACGGCGTGAATGTCAATGCGCAAGATGAAGACTGCGAGACGCCCCTCATCTGGGCTGCTTATCTGGGACATTACAAATGCGTCGAACTTTTGCTCGCAGCACCGGGAATTGATGTTAATGCACAAAATAAAGGAGGGAACACAGCACTCCATGGAGCATCCGCCGTAGGGCAAAATAAATGTATTAAGCTCTTGCTCCAATCTCCCGGAGTAGATATCAATCTGCAAAATAAGAACGGCTATACCCCGCTTATCGCAGCAGCCTCCGTAGGGCACAGCGAATGTGTTAAACTCTTGCTTGAATCTCCCGGCATCGATATCAATCTTCAAGAGAAGAATGGCTGTACCCCGCTTATCGTTGCAGCAGCCGCAGGGCACAGTGAATGTGTTAAGCTCTTACTAAATGCACCCGGCATTGATGCCAATCTTCATGACATTAACGAACAAACCCCGCTTATCGCAGCAGCAGCCACAGGGCACAGTGAGTGTGTTAAACTCTTACTAAATGCACCCGGCATTGATGTCAATCAGCAAGAGAAGAATGGCTGTACCCCGCTTATCGTTGCAGCAGCCGCAGGGCACAGTGAATGTATTAAGCTCTTACTAAATGCACCCGGCATTGATGTCAATCAGCAAGAGAAGAATGGCTGTACCCCACTTATCGTAGCAGCCGGTGCCGGGCAGAGAGAATGCGTCAAGCTCTTGCTTGAATCACCGGCCATAGATGTCAATCTGCAAGAGAAAAACGGCTGTTCCCCGCTTATAATTGCAATAAGTACAAAACAGAGCGACTGCGTTAAAATCTTGCTCGAATCACCGAACATAGATGTCAATCTGCCGGAGAAAAACGGCTGCCCCCCGCTTACCATAGCTGCCGGCGCAGGGCTAACCGAATGTGTAAAACTTTTAGTAGCCGATAAAAGAACACAAATTAACAAAAAATTCCCACAAAACAAAAATGGGTTCACTGCATTAAAAGTTGCGGAACTTCAAAACCACAGCGAATGCGCCAAGATATTAAAAGCGGCAGGGGGCAAGAAATAGAATCGCAACTCGGGTGCGTATTTATCCCTCCGAGGGTAAATATTCGCGGAAAGAGAGTCTGCCATCCGGCAAGGATTGGAAATGGCGCAGTAGAGCTTGGTGCGCCGGGATGGCGGGGGAATAAATGCCATGTATGGTGGCAAGGCGTTTTTCAAAATGCTCTAACACGGCTAAACGCGGGGGGGAGGCTGCCACATAATCCAACGCGCCGGAGATAAGGCGGTGCCACTCTCCATTGGCGTCTCCGGGCTCTACGGTAGCCATCAGCAAGCGGCATAAATACCCGGCAAGGCACAGGCGCGCCAAGTCTTTACGCAGCGGCAAACGCGGGGACAAAAGCTCTGCGGCGTGCAAGGTGGCTAAATCTCCTTGCGGGGGCATGGTAAAAAGGAGCTCGCCCTCAAAAAACACATCCAAACGCCCGGTAAAATCGCTGCCGGGTTTACGCGCATTACGGGCGGCCGTGCGCACAATACCATGTGCGGCGGTGCACCACACAACAATCAGCCCGTGGTCCCCCAACGGGCTGAGTTTGAGTATAGTACCTACATCGCGCACCTTCATGGCACGTCGGGGGAAAAAATCCGGGGATTACTTAGGCAAAGAATACTTTTTCAAAATACCGGAAAATTTGATATTTTGTTTATAGGTATTCAAGTAGGCATCTTGGCTATAAATTTTATCTGCCGTGCTCATTTCGCGCAAGGCCAATGCGCGGTTCCCGTCTACTACGGCAAAGACGGACTGGCAGTAGTAATACAGAGGAGCGGGCACCATGGGGCTTATATCCCGCACCAAGGCACGAGCCTCGTCTTCCTTATCCAACATCAGCAGGCACAAGAACTTACGGAACAGCAAGCTGTGGTACAACCCCTGCATCTGTTCTTTGTACTTTAATTCATCGAGCAAAACATCCACCTCATCGATAGCATCTTGGTAACGCCCGGCACCCAGGTGAAGAAGGGAGTAATTGAGGCACACCACCAAATCGTCCGGGGAGATATCGCGCACTTTCTCCAAGAATGGGACGGCCTCCTCGTACTGTTGCTGAGCAATGCGCACGGAAGCACGCAAGTTCCATACATTCGGGTTTTTGTCGTACAAAGATTCGCAAACGTCCAAATAACGCTCGCACTCGGAAAAAGAGGAACGCGAGTAAGCCCGCTTTGCTGCCGCAAAATTGTTAGTATAAATAACTTGCTTATCTTCGGGCAAGGCAGCTAAATCTGCCACCCAATAAGTGGTTACGTCGTCAATATCCGCAGTATCCTGAGCTTGCAAAGTCAGCACAAATAAAGCCGATGCCAATACGGTGAAAGTCTTTTTCATATTCATTGGGCTAATTTATCTGTAATTTTTCGGGCGATGGTCTCGGGGGTCAAACCATGCATGGCACGCAAGTGCTCCAACGTTCCATGGGGTACAAAGGCATCCGGCCAACCGCAACGCATCACCGGCGTGCCCAACCCGGCCTCGGCAACATACTCTTGCACGGCACTGCCAAAGCCACCCACGATGGTGTGGTCCTCCAGGGTGACAACCAAGCGGCACTTACCTGCATAAGCTGCCAGACAATCGCTATCCAGCGGTTTAATAAAGCGGGCGTTAATATGAGCGCAGGAGATGCCTTGTGCCGCCAGAAGCTCGGCTACTTGCAAAGCAAGGCTATTCATATTACCCAAGGCAACCAAAGCAACATCCGAGCCGTCTTGGCGAACTTCCGCCTTGCCAATGGGGAGGCACCGGGGTTCGTCCGGCAAGGGGACACCCTCGCCCGCACCGCGCGGGTAGCGGATGAGGCTGGGGCGGTCCTCTATGCTGTTCATGGTAGTGAGCATATGCACAAACTCGGCTTCATCGGCGGGTTGCATCATCACCACATCGGGGATGCAGCGCATCATACTGATGTCGTAAAGCCCGTGGTGGGTGGGGCCGTCATCCGGCGACAAGCCGGCGCGGTCCATACAAAAGCGCACGGGCAGTTTTTGCAAAGCAGCATCGTGCTGAATCATATCCACTGCGCGCTGCATGAAGGTGGAGTACACGCCCAAATACGGCTTAAGGCCTTGGGCTGCCTGGCCACAGGCAAAAAGTGCAGCATGCTCTTCTGCAATACCTACATCGAAGAAGCGCTTGGGGAATTGCTCGCGGAAAATATCTAACTTTGTGCCACCGGGCATAGCAGCGGTGATGGCGGTTATCTGCGGGTCGTCCGTTGCAAGGCGGGTAAGCGTTCTGCCAAACACCTCGGAATATGTAAGGCGAGCGGCAGACTTGGTAGAGCCGTCGCTCACGTTGTACTGCCCGATGCCATGGAACTTGGTGGGGTTTTGCATAGCCGGGGCATAGCCCATCCCTTTTTTGGTAACAATATGCAACACCACGGGTTCGGACTGCTTAGCGGCAATACGCAACACTTTTTCCACCCGTGCAACGTCGTGCCCATCTATGGGGCCGTAATAGTTGAGCCCCATTTCACGGAAGAAGCTCAAGGGATTAATGATGGTTCTGGCAGCGGTAACAAGCTTAGATGCCTGCTCTCTCGCGCCTTTACCTACCAGCCCCTCGATAAAGCGTTTTGTTTTATCCCGCAGCCAAGTGTAGGCAGAGGTCTCTTGCAGGGATGCAAAGTAGCGAGCCAAGGCACCTACGTTTTTATCGATACTCCACTCATTATCATTGAGCACAATGATAAATTTCTTGGTGGCGGAAGCCACGTTGTTAAGGGCTTCCAAACTGGTGCCGCAGGTAAACGCACCGTCGCCGATGACGGCGGCCACATGGTAGTCTTCCCCGGCCAAATCGCGAGCAACGGCCATGCCTAAACCGGCAGACAAAGCCGTGCCGGCATGCCCTGCACCATAGGCATCGTGCGCAGACTCCACACGCTTGCAAAAACCGGAAATCCCGCCGAATTGGCGTATACCCGGCATATCTGCCACGCGCCCGGTGAGCATCTTATGCACATAGCACTGGTGCGATACATCAAAAAGAATCTTATCCTGCGGGGTGGAAAAAACCCGGTGCAAGGCAATGCTAAGCTCTACCACGCCGAGATTGGGGGCCAAATGTCCGCCGGTAAGAGACAACACATCTATGAGGTAATGGCGCACCTCGGCCGCGAGCGTCTGCAGCTCCTCGGGTTTAAAATCCCGCACATGTTCACCGGCATCTAAGCGAGCCAACATGGGGGGCAAATTATATGAGGCTGAATCCGTCATGATCATCTATGGGTTGAGGCGCATTCCTTTTAGCAATCGGCGCGTCTTCCTTGGGGGCTTCCAGCGTGCGGATTTTTAATTCTGCAGCATCCAGTAAAGCCCTGCCACTGCGCACAAGCCGCAGGCCTTCTTCCACGAGGTGTATCGTTTCTTCCAATCCGGTTTCGGGGTTCTCCAAGCGCGCAGATATTTCTTCCAGGCGGCTCATGGATTGCTCAAAGGTGAGCGTCTTGGGCGATTTGGGAGGCATAGTCAACGGTGGGTGGGAATCGTTCTTAACGTTTTCGGGGGAAACAAGGTTACATTTTACGGCGGTACAAAATGGCAGACCACGAGCCGATGGGGACGATTTGGCTAAATTGCGCCGAGCTCTTGTCGCCTACGCAAATAATCTCGCCTAAACGGCGCAACTGCATTTCCTTCTTAATGGAGGCGATATGAGATTCGAGCGTACGGATAACGCGAATCGTCTCCGGGGTCTGCATATCCTGCGTTGGGGTACGTTTTTTCTGCTTATCGAGCTCAGCTTCCGCGAGTTTGAGACGGTCTGCCAATTCGGGGCGCGGTGCAAACTCGGTGCTGATTAAGCGCGGAGTCGTTTGCTGGGGGATAAGCGTGGGGGAGAGCGTCATGATGGGAATATCGCAGGCAATGGGGGCAAAGTCTCCCATGTTCTGCAACAAGGCAGTAAAGCCCCCCGGGCGGCCCGTTCCGGCATCCGTGCTGGGGGCATAAGAGGAAGGCACCATGGGGGAATAAACATCCGATGTGAGCAACACACCGTGCATCCTCGCCCCGGCAGGATTGAGCACTTTCTCAGTAAGACGCTCAAAATCATTAATTCTGGTGGGCAACCACACGGCAGGGCGGTTGGCATACCACGCAACAGCCCATGGTTGATCTGTCATGATGAGCTCATCGGGCGTTTCGCGGGTAAGCTCGTGCAAATCCTGGTTCAAAGCCGTGGGCAAGGGGGAGGTAACCACCTCTTGCAACAACACACCGCGATACACCTCTGTAGGGAAGCGCGCCACCAAGGAGCCTGCGGTTAAAAACAAGACACCCAAAATCAACAAACCGCGCGCCTGTGTGTACGCAATCCCCTTCATCTCCATGCGAGACAACAAATTGAACAACATGGCAAACCCAAATGCCGTAAACACCGGGGTAAACAAAATGAGCATCTGAGAATCGCTCATCGGCAACGTAGAACCATACAATGCCATGCCAATGCAGGCAAAGCACCACATGCTGAGCGCGGCCCATTTGACGCATTGCACCGTTTTACGTTTAAAGGCATAAAAGAGAGCTACAAAGAACACAGGCACCACCACAATACCACCGCAGTTCACATACATGCTCTTCACCTGCTCCAAAGTAGCCCCGATAACACGCAATACGGACTGAGCGCTATCGAAGCGCACATCCGACGGATTGGTGGTGCGCATCACCGCATCGGCATCGCCGCCAAAACAACTGTATATGCCATAGAACGCATTACCCAGCGGTGTTCCCACGGCAGAATAATTATGATAAGCAGACAGCGCCGCCGCACAGCCCAACATAAACAGGCCAATAACTCCATACAGCGCAAAGGGGCGGAAATAACAGCAACAGAACACACAGTAACCTATTGCCGGCCAAAGGGTAATCCACCCGCTCAGCATCATGAGGGCCACCAATACCAAAGAGGCTACAACCCACACAGCCATTGCCAGCACTTCTTTTTTCTCGCGATTGCGTTCCGCAAAAACCAAGCAGTGCAAAGCAGCCATCAACAAAGCAAGCATCATCGGCTGCGCCAACCCGCTGACAGAGTAATCCAACAGCAATTCGCTCATCAGCAATGTACAAATTGTAGCAGCTGCCACCACATCATCAAACAACCTCGCAATAAGCATGTAGGCTAAGGCCATTGCCAGCATGAACCACAAGCAACTGTTGAGCGAAATCACCCAATCTGCCGAAAACAGCATGGTGCCATCCCGCTCGATACGGGCTTTATCAAACTCGTGCATACCGGACAATCGCAACATCGCACCCATGCTCACAATGTTGAGCGGGGCATGGTTAATATCCTGCATGTTGTCCATCGTAAAATGCTCTTTCGTAACAACGCTGTGGTTCGCACGATCCATCAGCTCCAGAGGGCGGTAAAATTGCGTCTCAAACCCCTGCCCATTTGCTAAGGAACGCGCAATTTGCGCTTGGTCCATCACCTCCGGCCGCTCTAAGCCTCGGTACCCCAAAAACAGCTTAAAGCTACACATCAACAACAACAAAACCAACACCAACATGCGCATTGGCCATGGCGATTTTCTCTCGGCAGTATCGGGCAAGCGAGACATAACGTTATACGATTCAGTTTAAGTATTGACGGAAAACCTCCGGGGACTCAGCCATCTTGCGTTGCAATGTGCGCCGATTAATACCCAACAGGGCAGCCGCAGAGGAGCGGTTTCCTTGAGTATGCTCCAATGCACGCAAGATAGTGCTCTGTACAATG
>SUVM01000066.1 GCA_015062015.1 Akkermansiaceae bacterium
GTGGCTTTGTATGAGCATTTCGCTCATGCCGCCGGTCATGCCGAAGGTGCCGTCCATCTGCATGGGGGGATGGTTGCCGAAGAGGTTGTCGAGCAAGTTGTAGCGTATGTAGTGCTGCACCATGCTGTAAGCTTGATTTTTGTTGCCGAAACGGGCCCACAGCGCGGTGCGCCACGGCCAGGTCCAGCTGCGGCGATTGTCGCCGGAGAGCCCGCGCAGCTCCAGGCTCTTCATGGCGGCTTTGGCAAACTCCGGGGTTTTGGCCATGGAGATGGAGGTGCCGGGGAATACGCCGATGAGGTGCGAGGTGTGGCGCTGGCCTTTCACCATGTTGGGGCGGTCTACAATCCACTCTTGCAGGTAGCCGTCGCGGCCGATGCGGTTGCCTACCAAGCGGTCTCTCTTGGCTGCCAGCTCGGCGCTCCACTCTTGGTCTGCACCCAGTATGGCAGCGGCTTTGATGGTGTTATCAAAAAGCTCCCAAATGAGTTGTTGGTCGTGGGCGCAGCCGTCTTCCACAGGTCCCCACTCGTGGGACCACCCCATGGGGCATACCAGGGAGCCGGCTTTAATTTCTTTGAGCTCGGGGTAATCTGCCGCCTTCAGCGGTTTTTTTGCACCTTTGGGGCCGGTGGTTTGCAGGCCTTCGCCCTCGGCTCCCACTTCCTTAAGTTCGTCTTCCCAGAAATGGCAGATGTTTTTGAGCAGGGGGTAGGCTACGTTTCGCAGGTAGGCTTCGTCGTGGGTGTAGAGGTAGTGGTCCCAAAGATGCAGGGCATACCAGGCGTTGACGGGAGGGTTCCATTTGACCCAGCCGCCGCCGCCCCAGGGATTTTGGGAGATACGGGTGGTCCAGCCGCGAATGTGGCTGCCAAACTCTGCCCGAGTCATCTCGTGCAGGGGTTGCTCCATGGCGCGGATAAAGTCGATGAGCGGTTTGTGGCACTCGGAGAGGTTGGCTACCTCTGCCCCCCAATAGCACATTTGCAGGTTGATGTTGTTGTGGTAGTCGGATGCCCAGGGGGCGTGCACTTTGTCGTTCCAAATACCTTGCAGGTTAACGGGCAGGTTACCCGGGCGAGAGCCGGAGATAAGCACATAGCGCCCGTATTGGTAAATGGTGGCCTCTAAGCCGGGGTCCGGTTCTCCGGTTTGGCGGTAATGCGCCAAACGCTCGTCCGTGGGTAAGCCTGCTAATTGCTTGGGGGTGTTGCCCAAGTTGATGCTGAGGCGGTTGTAGAGCGCGGCGTAATCGTTGCGGTGTGTGTGGCGCAGCTCTTTAATGTTCTTGTTTGCTGCCGCTTTGAGAATAGCGGTGTTGGTGCCGGCGGGTTTATCTCCCTTCCAGTTGGCTTGGTAATCCATCTTGTAATCCGTAGCCATGGATACCAGGATAGTGAGGCTGTTTGCCCCGACTACATGGATGTAGGGTAGGTTTTCTGCGGAGAAAACCGGCATCATGTTGTCTTTGGAGTCTTTGTGTTTGTAGGTAACATTTACTTGGCCGGCTTGCCCTTTTACGGATACTTGGCCACCGTTGGTCTTAATTTGCATGCGCCCTTCAAACTCTTGGCCATTGGCCAAGGTGCCGCTCATAATAATGGTGTTGCCGCTGACGCTGTAGCGGACATTGTGGTACGGGGTAAGGGCAATATCCGCTGTTATGCCTCTCTTGGTATCTGCCGCTGCATGGTAAACCAACACGTTGTCCGGGCGGCTTACAAAGCATTCTCTCTTGTGTTGTACGCCATCTGCCGTAAAGGTGGTGGTGGCGGTGGCGGTGCGCAGGTCGAGCTTGCGGGTGTAATCTTTCGTTTTGCCGGGGAAGTTGAAGCTTACATAAAGGTTGCCGAACGGTTGGAAACTGCCGAATTGCTCTTTCCCGGCAGTGGGACCGTACACGTAGTTGGCCCCGTTATTGACAGCGTTGGAGCCGCCGGACCAGAGGCTAACCTCGTTGAGGTTGACGCGGTCCAACTTGTCGCCGCCAAAGATAGTGCCGCCAATGCGCCCGTTGCCAACCGGCAGGGATTGGCTCTCCCAGGCATCGATGCGGCCTGTGCCTTTTTTAGCATTATACTGCATGGGGTTGTAGGCTGTTTTTCCCGGCAGGTTGGGGGCGTAGCTAAATGGAAGCACGGCGGCATCCACTGTGGCGGGTTGCCGGTACCAGAGTATTTCAGATTTTTGCGGTGCATCGCCGGCATAGGCGAAACAAGCCGATGCCAGCACAATGACAGAGAGGTTGCTTTGCATATTCATGATGGTGTTTGTGTGGGGGTAGGCTCTGCCGAGCCGTATACTATTTCAACGCGCAGAGCCGTTTCTCCGAACCGTATAATACAGCCGTCTGCCAGTGGCTCCTGAGGGCTGTAGGCATTGATATGCCGGTCGTTGAGGTGGATGCCGTTGGTGGAGTTGAGATCTGTAATAACAAGCCCGGTTGCCCCGAGCTCTATGCGGGCATGGCTGCGCGATACGCCGTTTTCGGGCAAGCACAGGTCGCAGGCGGTGGCATCTCTGCCCAGGGTTACGCCCCCCTCGGTTGCCAGCCGGTCAAAGGGGATGAGCTGCTCCCACACCGTGCCGTCCTCCAGCAAGCCGAATAAACGCAATTTGCCTTTCGGTATATGGTTGCCGATAAAACAGAGGCGGGGTGCATCTGCCTCCGGAAGCCGGTGCAGCAGCACCTTCCCCAGGGCCCATTTGCGGCGCAGCGGGTGTTGAATGGGGAGTGCTTCTATGCTGATTTGCTGTTGCTCTGCCTCTTGCTGCAGCACTTGCCTGCTGCGTGCCATGGAGGGGGTGGAGCGCAGCGTGGCTTCCGTTTGGCTGTCTGCATAAAATGATTGCCGTGCAAACAACAGCCGAGAGTGCATGCCGATAAGTTGCGCGCGTGCAACCTCCAATTCAGCCTCCATCCGCTGTATGCGGCCGGCTAAATCGGCAACCAAGTGCTCCTCTTGCTGTTCACGGGGGGCTTCCATCTTCCGGTACATTACCATATTAATTGCCGCTTGGCAATCTCAAATTTAACGCGTGCCGTATGCTTTTTCTGCTTGACACGGATATGGCGTAGTGGTAATGAAAGAATACCATGACAGTACGAACGACATTGAGACGTATTGCATTGCTTTCTCTGGGTCTGCTGCCTGTAGTGCCTGCCGTTGCGGTTACGGCTGCGGCTACTGCTGCGGTATCCTCTGCAAGTGAGCTTCCTGCGGACGTTGCGTCCGCCATAGATAGCGGAGACTACAACGAGGCACAACGTGCTTTGATTGCAGCCCTCAAGGACAGAAAAATCTGCCCTGAATCAGCAGATGTATTACATATGGCTATGTTGCTGGAGGTAATACGCACCACGGACCCCGCCGTTATGACCGAGTTTGCCGCCGATGATAAGAAAAAACGCAGGTTTTTGGCAGAGTTTGCAGCAGATGCCGACTGGCTGGAGCTTTATTTGGGTTGTGGGCTTGTGCCGTACCGCACCCCGGTGGGGGTAGATGTGTTGTACCGTATTTGGCAAGAGGAGGACGGCAAGGTGAAAAATAAGGGGCTTGCCGTTGCTCTGGCTTCCGTTTGGGGTGGCGGAGAGACGGACCCCAACCCGCCCATTGCCAAGAAGAACCCGAACCGCCACAACCCCGTGTGGCGCTATAACTTCTTCCAAAAAAATGCCAAGCGTGGTGTGATGCACCCCGGCTATAAGAATTTGCGCCCGTGGGAGCTGCGCTTTACGGTGGGTATACCTCAACAGGACTGGGATGACGCATCATTTGAATGGGCGTTGGAGAACATTAATGTGCCGTGGGACCGCTACGATTATGCCTGTTGGGCCGCAGTCTACACGGACCCCTCCCTCTTTGGCGACTCGGTGCAGGGCGGTATGTACAATTATCCTTTTGCGGATATCAGTTGGGCAGAAGCCACGCACCGCAGCGGCGGTGTGTGCGGGGCTATGTCTCACCTGGGGTGTGTGGCTGCCATGGCTCATGGCATACCGGCTTATACGGTGGGGCAGCCCGGCCACTGCGCCTATGGTTTCCGTATCAAACGCGGAGACTGGCGCGGCGGGTTCGGCGGCCCGGATGGCGGTATGCATAATCGCATTTTCGGCAATCAGGCTCCAACCTCGTATTGGCTCATGGAGACGGTGTTTAAGGACGATGCCGCCATCGAAAAAGCATATCGCCATAGTTTTTGCGCCAAAGCCATGGAGGCTGTCGGCGATACGGAGGCTGCCATTGCCATGTGGGAGAAAACGCTTCAAATTTCCCCCTTGCATCCCTTCTTCCGTGCTTCTTATCACAAGTTGCTTAAGCAAAGAGGCTTAACGGAAGAGCAGGCATACGGGTACATCTGCAAGCTGATTCCGCAGTACCGGAAGAATGGCTTTGCTGCTATCGATGCCGTCAAAGACCTCGGAGAGCAGATTGCCGCCATGACGGATGCTCAAAAAGCTGATATTTATGCTAAAATGCATCAGGTGATAGCCGGTACGCCGTCTTCTTGGGCTCTCAATATTGAGCCTATTTTGAAAGAACAGTCCGCTTCTCTTAAGACGGATGCCGCGCGAGAGCAGTATTTGGCTGCATTGTTCGGCACCCATATGAGCGCAGAAGATGCCACCACTTTCGGCAAAGTGCTCGAGTGGGGCGTTAAAACCTATGTAGAAGGGGGCAACGAGGCTGTATTTAGCAAGGCTTTCTCCAAGGCGGCAGCCTCTGCCGCTGCCGGGGGTAAGAAGGACGACGAGCAGCAGAAAAAGATGGTGGCTGCCTACAATAAGGCTATCATTGCGGCAGAACAGGCGCGCTCCGCCCCGGCCTTCCGTTCTATCACCGAAGCGGCTGTTAAAGTTGCAGGTAAAAGCCCGGTAAATACCGAGCTTAAATCCGCTAAAGAGTTACCCGGCAAGGTGGCTTCGGCTGCCATGTTCCGTATCTCTACAACAAGCTCATATGATAGCCCCGTCTGGCATGCAGATATTGCTACCCCCACCGGTGGCAAGTGCCACACGGCAAAAGAAGAAAAACCGCATATGATTGTGGAGCTCCCCGGCCGCCGCTCTCTCACCGGTTGCATCATCCGTAAAACGGATGGTAACGAGTACCGTATGAAAAAGGCCACCGTATACACCAGCGAGGACGGCGCAACGTGGAAACCCCGCGAATCTACCGACAATATGCCCAAAGAATGGGTCGTTAAGTTTGCGGACGGTACGCCGGGTAAGTGGGTTAAGGTTGAGTTTGATAACTCTGCCGCGCCCGATTTTGCTCATATTTCTCACTTTGTCATTTATACTAAATAACCCCCAGCATATACGGATATGAAACACATATTACTTGCAACCATGCTCCTGCCGGGGGCTGTGATGGTAAGCCAAGCGGCAACACTGTCCTTTCCGGAGGTGCCGGCAGCTAAAGAGCAGGCCGCCAAAGAGGGTAAGCCTTGTTTGGTCGTTTGGTATGGCTCCGACTGGCAACCCAAGGTTAGGGAATTTTGCAAAAATTGGGAAGCCATAGCCAAAGAGCACTCTGCTACCTTTGTATTCGGCCAGTTTGATGATAAAACCGGCCTTAAGGTGGATGTGCGCAAAAAGGTATTGCCCATAGAGCATTATAATTTGCCTGCTGTGGTATTGTTGGCCCCGGATGGTACCTTTATGGCAGAGTACGACGGCGCCCAAGTGAGCCAATCTCCGCAAAAAGTCATGAAAAAGCTCATCAAACTGGCAGAAAAAGCCCCGGAGGTGGCAAAACTGGCGCAAACCGCCGCCAAAGCCCAAGGTGCAGAGGCTGCCAATGCGGCCGGTAAGGCTTTGGAGTTATTGCCGGCACAGTTTGCTGTGCGTTGCGGTGCCCTGACGGGTATTATCCGCAAGCAGGACCCGGAGGATACCACCGGTTATAAAGCCCTCTTCGCCATGGAGCACATGGCCATGTATGGAGAAATCAAGGGGATTCTTAACGGCGGTAAAGACGGTAAGCTTAGCGGCAAAGACCGCAAATTTGATGATGCAGAGGCCTATGTGCGTAAGGTGTTGAGCAACGACCGCATGCAGCAGAAAAAATACCGCCATCGCCGCCAGCAGTGGCTGGCCGGCTTGGCCTATGTGCTGCGAGAGCGCATTGTATCCACCACCACCCCGGATAAGCGAGATACCACCCCCATTGTCAAAGTGTACAAAGAGTTGATTCAGCTCGACCCCGACACCCAGATTGCCAAAGGTGCCAAGCGCTTTGTGCATTATTGGAGCCCGAACACGGTGACTATCATCAAAAATAACTTCTACGACAGCGGAAATCAAACACTCGGTTTCGAGAAAGATTGGCGTGTCGACGTCAGCAAATCCATAGATGGCCCCGGCACCTATACCTTCTCTCTGGTTCCTGTGGACAACGGCGGTATGGTGACTCGTAATTACCGCCTCCTTGTCAATGGTAAAGAGGTGGCTAAGGCCGATGCCCCGGCAGATAAAAACACGAAGAGCGTCAAATTTAACGTTCCTGCCTTGCCAAAAGATGCCAAGGTGGAAGTACAGCTTACCGCGCAGTGCAATGACGGTTGGTTCGGTTGCTCCGGCCACATCCGTATGCAGAAGGATTAATCCGCTTCCGCTCTGTCTCTACCAAAATCGCGTTTTCCTCTTCTTTGCGGAAAACGCGGTTTTGATTGTTGGGGACGGGGGGAGGTAGGGAGGGGGCGCTAGCCGATTTCTTCAAAAAATCCGCCACCCAGCAGGCGCTCCCCTCGGTCCGCATCCGGGGCGTAAACGGCGCATACTTGCCCAAGTGCCAGGGCGCGGACGGGGGTGTCAAAATCCAACCGATAACGGCCGGTGGCTATGGGGGTGCAGGTGGTATGCACGGCTGCTGCCCGGTAGCGGGGTTGGGCCATCACTCGCTCCGGCAGCGGGTGCAGGGTGTTGGTAACAGAGCCGATAACTGCACTGCGAGAATACAGCCCCGGGGTCTCCTCCCCCTCATATCCTAAAATCAGGCGGTTGCGCTTCAAATCTTTGCCCACTACCACATAGGCTACGCCCTCTTTGGGGGAGGCCACATGGTGCCCCTTGCGCTGCCCCATGGTAAAAAGGTGCAGGCCGTCGTGCCTCCCCAGTTTCTTGCCCTGCAAGTCCACAATATCGCCGGGGGTGTCGGGCAGGTAGTGGCGCAAAAAGTCGCTCATTTTTACTTGCCCTATAAAGCAAATGCCTTGCGAGTCTTTTTTTTCTGCATTGGGCAGGCCGAATCGGCGCGCTATCTCGCGAACCTCCGGTTTGGTGATTTGCCCAACGGGGAACACGGCGCGCGCCACTTGCTCCGGGCGCATGAGCGCCAGAAAGTAGGATTGGTCTTTGTTTCTGTCCGCCCCGCGTAAAATGTAGCTGCCGTCTCCCGCTATATCCAGCCTGTTGGCATAATGCCCCGTTGCCACGGATTCAAAACCTTGCTCCAGCGCATAGTCTAACAGAACGCCGAATTTCATTTCGCGGTTGCAGAGTACGTCCGGGTTGGGGGTGGTGCCATTGCGGTAGCCTTCTATCAGGTAATTAACAACGCGGTTGCGGTATTGCTCGATGAGATCCACCACCCGCAGCTCAATGCCCAGCTTACGGCATACGCCCAGCGCATCTTCTATGTCTTTTTCCCATGGGCATTCACCGGGGATGTTTTCCTCATTCACCCAGTTTTTCATATAGGCAGCAACCACTTCATGCCCCTGTTGGGTAAGTAGGGCTGCGGCTGCGGCACTGTCTACGCCGCCACTGAGTGCTACGAGTATTTTTGCCATGGTGCTGTGGTGGATGTGTTGTTTTTTTCGGGGGGGGATGGCGTTGCCGGATTCTTCGCAACGCAGGCTATCATAGCAAATAAATTGAGTTTCGGCAACGCCGTATTGTGTACGAAACTTCATTTTTTTTGAGGTGGACATGCCGCCTGTTATATGCTAGGATGCGCAGTGAAATGAAAAAATTGTTGATACTTGCTTGCATATGGTGCGGCGGCATGCCCTTGGGGGCACAAACGGCAGCAGCCGGTGTGGCACAGCAAGCTGCTGCAGCAGAGCCGGGGGCTGTTGGTAAAGCCATAGAGAAGATTTCTTTTATCACCGGGCACAAGCCCAACCCGCACGCGCAGTATTATATGTATTTGCACTCTGCCTTTTGGTGCGGCCCCTGCCGGCTCGAAATGCCCCGCATTGTTGCCGAATACCCAAACATGATTAAAGACAATAGGATGGAGCTTATCCTCATCAGCCACGATCATTCCGTTAAAGGCGCTCTGCGTTATTTGGAGCTTTTCTCTGCTCCCTTTGCTGCCGTAATGTACAGAAGCAAAGAACGCAAGCTGTTGCCCGGTTGTGAGGAAGATGTGTTCGGAATTCCCACCATCATTGTGGTCGACGCTCAAGGCCAATTGATTTACCATGGCCATGCCTGCATGTTTGTTCATTGGGATAAATTCGCCTCCGGTGTTGAGCAGCATATTAAATGAGCGGGTGTGGGCGGGTGGAAGCGGATTCTCAGCCTATGAAACCATGTTGAATCAATCTTCGCCGTAACTTCGGTTAAGCTTCGGAGTAGGCTTCGGTGGTAAAGGGTATTTTTTTAGATTTTGCTTTTGGTGCCATGCATTTTAGGCATCATGTTCTTGCTCCATCTTTGCTGTAGGCATAGAAAAAAAGTCGCTGCCCTGCAAGGGGGGCAGCGACCTGTGATAAATTGACTGTAATACCCGATTACTTGCGGCGGCGGCGTACCGCCAAACCGGCCAAAGCCAGCAGGGAAAGCGTAGCCGTGGTCGGCTCCGGGATGGATTTTGTCACAACGCTGATAACAGGATAATCACCATTAAAATGTTGGTTATCAATTTTGGCGCCGTTGCTGTTAGAAGTATTGGTTCTAAACTGTGCCGAGTATACATTACCAGTATAGGCTTCAAGTGATGTAGCATCCACAAGTTTGAAGGTGTATGCTGTTGAAGAACTCAATGTAATAGCCTCACTGAAGGTGAATGTACCTACGCCGTAACTATTTGCCGTATCGGTGTCATAAGAATACGAGACTTTATTACTTGTACCCAGAAGCGTGTTGCTGCCATCATAGATTTGCACTTTAAGGTTTGCAGTGACGGCGGTTGAGTCAGTCCCTGCAATGAACGAATAGGAAACCAGTGCCACTTGTTCATCCAACGGTGATTCATTATAAAGCGATGACAGCGTGATTGCACGGGAATTGAGAAAGTTTTTTGAGACACTGCTTGAACTATAAATAGCCGCATACCCTGTGGTATCTGAGGTATTTCTGTAAGCGGTATACGCACTTTGTACGTCATTAAGTGTTTTATACTCGCAGATACTGAACAAGTCTTTCTTGACTTGGTCAGTTTCTCCCATAGTCCAAGTTGCTGTACCGCATGGCTGAATGTACGAATTGGATGAGAACTCCCCAGCAGCAGCCACACCAGCAAGGATGAAGAGTGTGATAAGTGTTTTCTTCATGATTGTTATGAATTGATTGTTATGAGGTTATGTTCGGTTGCTCAGGAGTGTTCAGTTCCACGCGCGACGGAATGCTGGAATACCTGTTACAACCCGACAGGTCTATACTACAGCATTCTCAATGCTGATAGAGAGCTCTATTATTCATAATCAAACTTTTATTTTTAATCATTATCTCTTGGTAACGGTTATCCACAAACAGGCTCTATCGTTGCAAAAGTACAAAATTTAATCTTTTACGGTTTTTCTGCTTGCTACAGCATTGAGAAAGCTGTAGCCTATGCCCCCCCCTCCTTTCTATTTTCAGAATTTTCCTACTTGCCCAAGTTTAAACATCAAGTCAAGTAGGGAAGGGGGGGTAAATCGGAAAAGAGAGACCCCACTTTCCATCATAGGAGTGGGACCTTTATGCTTTTATCTATAAGTTAGTGAAAAGTAATCCAGGACTCATCAAAGTTGAGATTTTTAAGCACACTATGGGCATCGATAGTAGGTGGTTTCTTTAATTTGAAACGCTTGGCGGATTCGGGAACAGATGTGTGGATAGTAAACTGTGAACCATGGGGCTGCCATGTAAAACATGGTTCGCCGCTCTCTTTCGATACACCAATCAGATTGCCGTTTTTGTTGGTAGACCAAGTGTAGTCTGAAGTTCTGTAACGGTGATTTTCTTCTTCAAAGAGCACATAGGACAGAAGGTCATTACTACGAATCAGGATGGCTGTGCGTACGGCTGCGTAATTGTCTTGGGCAATGTTTACTCGTTCATTCCAGATGTTCAGGACTGCTGTGCCTGTTTTTTGCACATCCTCATGCGGATCTGTAATACCATAAGAATAATCAGGAGAACATCTGCCGGAAATCAACCGAACTGTTTTTGCCTGAAACGGGTTGTTTTGTTTGACGGTTTTAGCGGACCATGCCAATTTATCAAGTTCTACATCGGCAATTCCCAAGGGGCTTGCAAGATGATGCCCATTGAGAGCATAGGCGAAAGCATCACCAAAATCATCACCCGAGATATCCTTTCTTCCTGTGTGAATGAGGTATACCAAGTATCCGCCTAACTTGACGATGAGATCATTGGGAAGCTCATTCAGATTATAGGGGGAGCGGCTGAGGCGTCTCCCGGAATCCCGTAATCTCGGATTGCTGAAAGTATTGTCCATTATTTTTTCTTTCTGTTTCCGCTCGGTCAAGAGCATCGTGTATTTTTTTTGCAACGGCACGAATCATGGGTACCGGAACACTATTGCCGGTTTGTTTTCTGATTTCCTGATGAGATACTACAATTTTGTAACTATCCGGGAAGCCTTGAAATCTGAGCAGTTCTCGAGATGAAGGGCGACGAATTCCATTCACTAGAAGATAGTTGTATGATGCTCCCGTTCGTAAGGCGCAGGCGTGATTTAACACGGAGATGTTACCGGATTTGTTCTCATGCCAAATGGAGGGATAGAATATGTCTTTGCCTTTCACTCGCTCCTTACGTTTTTGAAGAATCATTTCCGATGCGAACAGAGAGGGTGCAACTTCTGAATCATCCTCTAAGATGTCTGCAAGATTGTATGCCTTTTTGGGGAAAGTGAAGTCAAAATGATAAGCTGCTCTTTCATCTTGAAAGCCCACAATGATGATTCTTTCACGTTTTTGAGGCAGACCGAAATCAAGCGCATTGAGCACTTGCCAACGAATATGATACCCAAGGGACATGAGAGCAGAAAGAATCACTTGGAATGTCCTCCCTTTGTCATGTGTAACAAGTTGCTTCACGTTTTCTAAAAATACCACTTGCGGAATGTGATACTTTAAGATACGCTCAACCTCAAAGAACATGGTACCCCTTGTATCCGCAAATCCTTTCCCGAGTCCCATAATGCTGAACGCCTGGCAAGGGAATCCTGCCAAAAGCAGGTCATGGGCAGGAATGTCACATGCCTCTATCTTGGTAATATCACCCGCCGGGCGATGCCCAAAGTTTGCCTCATATGTGTCACAGGCCGGTCCGTTGAACTCTGATGCAAAGACATTCTCGTCCCCCAATTCATCAAAAGGGAGTCTGATGCCGCCAATGCCGGCAAACAAGTCAATGAACTTCAAATGTGCCATAAAACACCTTAATTCTATCACATGAGTATTGCTCATGTCAAGCCACTGCGCCGGGGGATGACACATGTGCACATGTGTCCCAAAGTTTGTTTGGGGAAGACAAGGACATATCACCAATAAGTAAGTCACAAAAAATAAAAATGGAAGGTTGAGTTTAACCCAATAAACCATATACT
>SUVM01000067.1 GCA_015062015.1 Akkermansiaceae bacterium
TACAGCATTGTGAAAGCTGTAGTAGCTCCTGCGCATTGATAACAAGAAGATAACAGATATAGTCATGTGCACTAAGGGGCGTTAACCATCAAAATCTATTTTCTGTAACGCCAAAATTTTTAATATTTTATGCATTTTAGGCTTGCATCAGCTTTCACAATGCTGTACTATTCCCGTAGCAGCTCGGAGCCGGTATCTCAGCATCCCGACGCGCGTGGGAACGAGTACCCCTGCACGAGCAGCACCAACCTTAACCATTCACTTCTTTTCATATGAAAAAGACACTTATTACACTCCTTGCTCTTAGCGGTGTGGCTGCAGCTGATACGCTGACTATCAGTAACGCAAACAACGCTGCGACTACGACAGGTAACTGGTTTACAACATTATCAGCAACAGCCGAAAATGTAACTACCGTTACTGGTAATGGTATCAACAATACTTTTACTTCCACTGATTATACCAATAGCTTTTATTCCGTTAACACAAATGTCGGAAGCGGTGGCTCATACGACTATGTGCTGACTTTTGCTCTTAAAGAGGATATGACGCTGGAGGACTTTAAGTTTGATATTTTCTTCCATAGTTCCAACGGTTGCACCCAAGGAAAGAATAGAACAGCAAAATGTGCCATTACCCTGTTTCCCGTTACAAACACAACGGAGCCCCTATACAGCAAGACTGATGTACTTGCAACATCCAATCAGCCGCAAAACGGCAATGGCGATGCCTCCTACAATGGCTCTGCATATGATGAGAACGGTGAGTTGATTATAAACACCACAACAGCATGGCAAGCTGATGGCTCGCGCGTAGCTACCGCAAACATTGCCATGGATAACGGAATTACCCTAACAACAGGAACATCATACAATTTGAAAATTCATGTTGAAAGTGGTGACACTCAACAGGGTATGTTCGTGGGTATTGGTAACATTACTATGAATGGACAGGTCGTTCCTGAACCAACCACCGCCACACTTTCCCTGCTGGCGCTTTGCGGTTTGGCAGCACGCCGCCGCCGTAAGTAAAATATACTAAAGCAACAAGATTTTTTACCGGAGGCAGAGCCGCGTCAGAGCTCTGCCTCCGGCATTGTCTATACGCATCTGCCCCTCTCGTTAAAAACAATAATGCCGAAATACGGCGGGCATACGCCCCTCCTGCCGCCACAGAGGATGGGCATGCGGACGGAATTTCAAAGCTCGGAGGTGGAGAGAACCCGATATTTTTGATTGCGATGGCGAGGAACATCGGGATGGGTGAGCTCCAAAACCGTTCCCAACAGCGGAATCAAATACTTTTGCCGGAAATACTTTCTATCCTTCAACCCGCTCAATAATTGTAATTCCGTAAAGCTCCTCGGAGTCCGGCAATAGTCCGCCACCTTATCCACCCATGCTTTCCATTCAGTTTTGTTTTCATGGGGGGTAGAACCCTGTTCTTGGGGGGTAGATACACCCTTTACTTGGGGGGTAGAACCCTGTTCTTGAGGGGTGGAACCCTGTTCTTGGGGGGTAGATACACCCTTTACTTGGGAGGTAGAACCCTGTTCCCGAAGGTTGTCATCTAAATTTTGAGACACACTCACTGCATTAATAAGCAATGACATACAAACATAATCACGCGCATGATTTTCGGAAACTATAGGGCTACACCAATGATTGTCCAAACATCCCCGCACAATAGTATCTGCACCGCTACCGGCACGTTCTCCGCCTCCAAGATACATAAACATCTTTTGAAGATAAGGATTTCTGCAAATACTACGACCACCTTCAAAAAACTCCGTCACGCTTACAAGCATAGTACCGGGATTTCTGAACTGCAACTTATCCGCATATCTTTCAATAACAAGCCCTTCGCGACCAAAATAATCGGCATGTACCATCATATTCACCATAGCTTCACGCACAGCTTTATGTGCCGATGTTTCGTCTACACGTATGGCACTTTCCAACTTAAAGGGAACAGGCAAAGCTTGAGTCACTCTGGGGTACACCCTATAAAAAAATTGAAAAAGATTAGCAGCCCAATTGCCATCGGGGTATATTCTATTACTCCATCGTTCTTGATTTTCAGAACCCAAATATTCACGATAATCCACAAAATACCAAGGACAGCAAGCCGGTTCCGTAATACTTTCATACTTACCGAACATTAATAGACCGGCAACAGTAAATCCCTCTGTAGATTCCTGTCTGTCGATACGATATGCTCCGATACGTTTCAAAAATTCCAGATCAGACATATTGTTCCAAGCATGATTTTCATAATTCAGCTTAAATCGTTGTCGATACTGGCGCAAAGTCAACTCATCCAAATCTTCAAAAGAAAAATTAGGCAGTATACGGGCATCGTAAGGATTCTGCGAATGCGCGGCATCGGCAAACATGCGTTGAACCTGATATTCTGTGCAACGGTAGTCTCCTTCATGATTACGTTTATATGTGTTATTAATAGGGTCGTGTGTTAAATATACCGGACGCAAATTAAAAGGAGCACGCGGAATATGAAAAATCATCACATATGATTTTGAATCTCCGCATGGTACTATCTCTATATCATGTTCCATTAACAAAGGAACACTTACGCAGCTTTTATTATGAGCACTATCCCAAAAACGCTTTCGATAATCCTGAATACGCTCCAATGTCAATCCATCCGGGATGAACTTACCCTCTTTTTCTTTTACACCAATAATGATAATGCCTCCATCCGTATTGGCAAATGCTGAAAACGTTTCCCAAAAACTTCCCGGAAATCCGCCTTTGCCGGACTTAAACTCAACCTCAACATTTTCTTTGTTAAGGCACAGTTCATCCAATCGCTTTTGCCAATTGCTCATATACTTACAACAGAATTGCTATAAAAAATGTAACACAGGGATTATCAGAAAGCAAGCAACAAAATAGCAAACACCGAGCATTTTTACATTCTACAAAAGCTCACGGGCGCGGGCAAGAAGTGCCTCGCGCGTGTTGGGTATGGTTTCCTCCTGCACGTCGCGAAGGAGGGTGGCAAGGAGCTCTCCGAGCGCGGGGGAGGGTTTAATACCCATGGCGATGAGGTCTTTACCGCCTACGGCCAAATCTTTTACGGAATAAGCGGGGGGCTCTGCCAGTACGTCTTCCAGCAGCAGGGCGGCTTGCCGCAGGTCCGCCTTTTTCTGCTCTTGCTCATGGGCGGATTGCGCAGCGTGGTCCGCCCGCTTCACGGCAAAGAGCTGCTCTATGACCGGCAAGCCGAGTTTACCGATGAGGCGGCGCATGCCGGGGCGAGTGGTGGGGAAGGCGTGGTCGTGCACGCGCACCAGCAGTGTTACTCTATCCAATGTATCGTTATCGCTCTTAAGGCGCAATAAAATTTTGCGCGCCATGACGGCACCTTTGCCGGGGTGCCCGTAAAAATGGCCTTTACCCGTTGCATCCACCGAGAAGCAGGCCGGTTTGCCTACATCGTGCAACAGCATGGTGAGGCGCAACACGGGGTCCGCCGGGGCAGCCTGCACGGCATGGGCGGTGTGCGTCCAAACATCGTAAATATGGTGGGGGTTGCGTTGGTCAAACCCAAACATGGGCACCAGCTCGGGGATGATGCAGCCGAAAATCTCGGGAAATGCCAGCAACATGCCCAGGGCCCCGTTGCCCACCAAAATGCCTTTCAGCTCTGTAAAGATGCGCTCTACGCTCACGTTCTCCAACAAATGCCGGTTGCGGCGCATGGAGAAGGCGGTTTCTCGCTCGATGGCAAAATCATAGCGTGCCGCAAAGCGCAGGGCACGCATAATGCGCAGGCCGTCTTCGTTAAAGCGGGCATCGGGCTCGCCCACGCAGCGGATTTGCCCTGCGGCGAGGTCTTGCTGCCCCCCGAAGGCATCCACCAAGCCGCGCGTAGGGTTATAAGCCATGGCGTTGATGGTAAAGTCTCTGCGCGCCAAATCCTCCTCCACACGAGAAACGAAGGTAACGGCATCGGGGTGGCGGTTATCGGTATACTCACCATCAATACGGAAGGTGGTTACCTCTACGGGTTGGCGGTTCACCATCACGGTAACGGTGCCGTGTTGCAAGCCTGTTTTAATGACATGGAAGCGTTTGAAGACGCCCAACACCTGCTGCGGGGTGGCATTGGTGCATACATCCCAATCTTTGGGGGTGCGGCCCAACAAGCTATCTCTCACGCACCCACCCACAACATAGGCCTCGTAACCAAAATGCTCCAAACGCTGCACCACGGTTTGTGCGTGCTCGGGTATCTGTATCTGTGTGTGGGGGGGCATGGTACGCTTAAACACAGAGGGCACCGCCGATGCTCCGGGGTGCCCTCTGCCATAAATATGTTACATGTTGACTTGGTAGAGCGGCTTGTTGTTGCGCGCGGGGTCCAAGATGGCGAAGGCCTCTCGGTGGATGGTGGGGTCCGACCGGAAGATAAGCCTGCCGGCGCACTGGCGCTCCAGCTCCATAAGAAGCTTAGAGTCTTCATTCTTAAAGCGGGAGAGCACATCGCTGTTAACAACAACCACCATATCGCCCACATTCTCGCGGTATTTGAGGATGGTGGCTTTAAGCTGGCGCTGAATCTCCACACTCATGGTCATCACGCTCTTGATGCGGCCACGGCCGTGGCAGTACGGGCAGTGGTCGTTCACATAATCGAGCAGGGACTCGTTGATGCGCTGGCGGGTCATCTCCATAAGGCCGATGGGGGTAATCTGCATCACCTGCGTCTTGGCTTTATCGCGTTTGAGAGCCTCTTTCATGGCCTTGTATACGGCCAATTGGTCCTTGCGGTGGCGCATGTCGATGAAGTCCACCACCACCAAACCGCCGATATTGCGCAAGCGCAGTTGGCGGGCAATCTCGCGGGCGGATTCGAGGTTGGTCTCCAAAATCGTTTTATCCAGGTCCTTATTACCCTTGTTGCGGCCGGTGTTGATGTCTATGGCGATGAGGGCCTCCGTTTCGTCAATCACCAAATAACCGCCGCAGGGCAGCAACACTTGGCGGCGGAACGCCTCGTTGATTTGTTTTTCGATACCCAGTTCCTCGAAAATGGGCTGGCGGCAGGCGTAATGCTGAATATGGCGCTTGGCACGGCGGGAGATACGCCCGGCAATTTCTTGCATGCGTTGGGTGGTCTCCAGATTATCGCACACGATGTTGTCCACATTATCCGTCAGGAAATCGCGCGCCGTGCGCTCTATCAAATCCGGCTCGCGGTAGACACAAAGCGGGGCGGGTTGAGAGGCGTACTTCTCTTCCACCTCTCGCCATTGCTCTAACAACATGGCCAAATCCCGCACAAAGTGGCGGAACCTCTGCCCCTGAGCCACCGTACGCATGATGATGCCCATACCCTCCGGCACATTGAGCTTCTGCACAATCTGGCGCAGGCGCTGGCGCTCTTTGGGGTCGTCTATCTTGCGGGAGATACCGAACTGGTCCGTATACGGCATGAGCACAATATAACGACCGGCCAGAGAAATATTGGTAGTAACGCGCGGGCCTTTGGAGCTGATGGGGCCTTTTGTCACCTGCACCATAATCTCGGAGCCGATGGGGTATATGCTCGGGATATCCTTGCTGGTAATCTTCTTTTGCTGCTTGCGGGGGCGCCCCTCGCGCTGAATCTCCTCCAACGAGGAGTCCAAGGCCAACGGCAGAGCATCCCAGAAATGCAGGAAGGCGTTTTTCTCGTACCCGATGTCAACAAACATGGCCTTAAGACCCGGCTCTAAGTTTTTGACCCGGCCTTTGAAAATACCGCCTACGATATTATCCTCGCCTTCTCGCTCGATGCTGTACTCCTCCAGCACGCCCTCCTCGAGCAATGCCACGCGGCGCTCCAACTTCTCGGAGTTGATGACGATGGTGGTGCCTTCTTTCGGGTTGCATTGTCCGAACCCGAAAAGGCGTTTCACACTATTAACCATTTTAGAAATTAAAGACAAAGTTTCAGGTTAGTTCAGGGGTTGAATCTCCGTGCTGTTACACACGAACCGTGCCTGTACCATACTGCCGGCCATTGCCCTTTATGCTGCCTCCTGCGGGGGGCTCCCAATGAGACGCAAAGTACGCCTCCTGCACCTGTGCTGAAGAGGGGCGGAGAGGCGTCCGACGCGAGGGGGGGGGGAGTCGATAGAGGCTCTCAAGGGCGACCGGTGCTACCGGCACTCCTTAAAAATCACTCTTCATCAAATACGTCGTCGTTCTCTTGCAGGAACTTGCCGGTTCCTTCCGCCACTGCACTCAGGGGGTCGTCTGCAATCGTAATCGGCAAACTTGTCTGCTCGTGCAGCAAATCTGCCAACCCTCGCAGCAGGGCACCGCCACCTGCCACCATAATGCCGCGGTCGTACAGGTCGCTCGCCAACTCCGGCGGGCAATGATCCAAACTTTGGCGGACAGCGTTGACGATGATATCCAACTTATCCTTAAGGGCTTCTCGTATTTCTTCGGAGCGTACCGTCACCGTTTTGGGCAGACCCGTTCCGCGGTCTCTGCCCTTCACCTCCATTTGCAGCTCCTGCTGCAAGGGGTGGGCAGAACCCACGCGAATCTTAATATCCTCTGCCGTACGCGGGCCCACCAACAGGTTGTGAGCGGCCAGCATATGGCGGGTGATGGTATCATCCAATGCATCGCCGCCGCACTTCTCTGATTGGCTGTACACGATGCCGTTGAGGGAAATAATGGCCACCTCTGTCGTACCGCCGCCGATATCAACAATCATGCTGCCCAGCGGCTCGGACACGGGTAAACCCACACCCATGGCAGCGGCCATCGGCTCTTCGATTAAGCGAACAGCTATGGCCCCGGAATGCTCCGCAGATTCTTCAATCGCGCGGCGCTCTACCTCTGTAATGCCCGAGGGGTGGGCAATCAATATACGCGGCCCGCGCAAGCCCCTGCGCTGGCACGCTTTCTCGATGAAATGCCGCAGCATCTCCTCTGCTACGTTGAAGTCGGCTATCACGCCCTCCTTCAACGGGCGAATCGCTACCACGCTGCCGGGGGTACGCCCCACCATACGCTTCGCTTCCTCACCCACGGCCTTCACCTTGTCGCCCTTCATGGCAACCACAGAAGGCTCGCGCAGCACAATACCCTGGTCCTTAATGTACACCAGTGTGTTGGCCGTGCCAAGATCTATCCCGATGTCGTACGAGAACATCCTGGCCAGTTTCTTGAAAAATTTAAACATGTCTGAAAGTTGTAATCCTATGATATAATGGTTTTTTTGAGCCCCGGAGCCACATCTCGATTAACCGGCATACGGGCACTCCTTTTCAGGGGATGTACCCTCTGCATGGCGGCTATCGCCACCGCACCGCTCTCGGCCGCGGCTCTGCGCTCCTGCTCGCGCGTAGTATAGAGAGTCCACCCCGCCCCTGTCAAGCGAAAATCGGGTAATACTCGCCCACTTTGTGTCTGTTTAAGAAAAGTTAAACATTGCCCCCCTCACTTAAGCCGGAAGGCAAGCTTTGGTGATGATACGCGGGCAATTTACAACAGAATCCCCGCAAAACCAAGCATTTGATGCAGATTCGCGGGGATTCCCGGAGCGGAGAGAGAGGGATTCGAACCCTCGGTGACATCTCTGCCACGTTCGATTTCGAGTCGAGTGCCTTAGACCAACTCAGCCATCTCTCCGATGCGGCGGTATTATGAAGAGAAGAGGTGGTGATGTCAAGCCAATTCGGCATTATCCGCCAAATAGAACACAAAAAAAGAACAAAATCCGGCAACGCAACACGCTTTAAGCACACATTTAGCTTGAGACGAGGCAGCAAACATGCTAGAATGAGCAATCAGAAACAACCTAGCCCCACACGCACATGAACATCTTACAGAAAAGCACCTGTTTATTCAGCCTTGCAGCTCTTGCAGCAGGCAACGCAGCCATGGCTCTGCAGCTGAGCGACCTTCAATTACCCTTAACCCGCACAGAGGCAGACAACACCCTGAGCAAAGACTACGAGTACCGCTTTTTGGAAGACATGAGTGTGCGCCGCAGCTGGAAGCTGAAGGGTAAAACCGTGCATGTGGATTTTCGCATCACCCGGCCGGAGCAGGCTATCTGCATTGCCGTGGAATACAATAAACCCGTGAGCCGCAAAACCGTACACGAGGATATCAAAACCCTCACCGGCGGCAAATGCCATTATAAAAAATTAGGTAACCCCAAAAAGGGCACAAACACTTACGGACTCAAAAACGCCCGTGGTGCTAAGTTTCGGGCAGACGGAGCCCAGACAGACAGCTGGGTATTTGTAGAGCATGCCGATAAAAAGCAAACGAAATGCACCCGCCTGGTCTATTATGCCAAAAAGCCCGCACAGGATCGCTTTTCTTTAGGAGATGCCAGCAGCAACACCGGGTACACCGCCATGGGCAGCACCGGGGCCGGCATCAACCTTACCGCACTGCGTGACAACGAGGAAAAACGCCGCGCTATTAAGCCCCAACCCAAAATGGCCTCTACCAAGGGTGGCACCACCGGCACAACCGCTACCGCTGCTACCAAACCCACACAGAAGGAGGATTTGAGCATGGATATCACCGGCATCCCCGAGGAGCAGGACACCACCGCCTCCTCCGACATTGCGTTTGATGCCGTTAGCGATGCGGACCTCGAAGACAGCGAGGAAACCGCAACCTTGGGTGACAAGCTCTCCACCACAGCGGCGGCGGAGAAAGGTTTTCTGCCCGAGGCCGTGTCCGCCCCCGTACGCAAAATGCTCAGCAATGCCGGCATCTCGGTATCCGGGATGATGGCAGATGCGCTTATCATTGCACTGCCCCTGCTGCTTATACTCATTGTGTGGTGCATCATTTCCTCCAAAATTCGCAAAAGCCGGAGCAAGAAGGTATTTGATGCCATCGTCAACAAGAAAACAGTAAAAGAAAAGCAAGACTGACGCGCGATTCTCCCCATAAGCCACGAAAATTGCTTGACCGCACGGCCCGTAATGGGTAAGAATGTCCACCTGCATGATTAAGAAAATTCTGCTCGTCACCACCGCCTGCTTATCGCTGGTACAGTGCAACACACTTCGCTCGGATTGTGAGGCACTGGCCGAGCGCGAGGCAGAAATAGCCGCAGAAGCCCCGGGAGACTACTACATCGGCCGGCGCTACTACATACCCTATACCCGTTTTTGGGGCTACCTGCGTAAACCGGGGGAGAGCTGGCGCACGGCCAAACTCGTTATCATGGATGAGCAGAAATGCCGCCAGCCGGATCGCGGAATCGAGCCCCCGCTCGATAACCCCGTGTTCGGCACGGATCACAACGTAGAATACATTGTGCGCGGCAGCTACACGGGCAGCAAAGCCTACGAGCCTAACTCCGACAGCGCTTTAGACGTTTTCCGTGCCACCGGATACGAGGTACGCAACCGAGAGCCCGGTTTCCTCTTTGTACCGTCAGAAAAATACAGCGTCAGCGGCATTAGCCTGCACCCCAAATTAGTGCCCGATACCAAGACCTGCCAAGAAGCCCTTAAGCAATAAATATGACGCGGATTTAACAGGCAGCCCGCCGCAAAATCTGCTATACTCCGTCCTGATATTATCGTTCCGTCAATCGTTTCGTCATTTTACACGCTATGGCACAGTCAAAAATTCTCGTAGGTCTGGAAATAGGCACCACTAAAACCTGCATGGTCGTCGGGGAAATCCACCCGGATGCCACAGCAGCCATCATCGGCATCGGCGAGGTTCCGAGTGCGGGAATTCGCAAAGGCGAGATTGCGGACCAAAGCATGGCACGCCAATGCCTGTGCGATGCCTGGCAACTTGCGCAAGACCATGCCGATGTAGACATCCTCAACGTCTTCCTCTCCGTCACCGGCGAGCACATCTACGGCGAAAACGGCCAAGGCTCTTACCGCTTGCCCGATGATGAGGACATCATCGAAGATGAGCATGTAAACTACGCCCGCGAAAAGGCAGAGAAAATTGAGATTGCATCGGACCGCTTTGTCATCAACCGTGAGTTGGGCAACTTCAGCATCGACAACAGAGAAACCTCCCGCCACCCCGTGGGCTTAACCGGCCGCACCTTAGATGTTAACTGCCATGTGATGCACGGCATCCGCACCCGCATCCAAAACTCCCTGCTGTGTGCCCGCCAAGTACCGCTGGAGGTAGAGGACCTGGTATTTGCGCCGTTGGCCACGGCACAAATGGTGCTTACGCGCCAGCAAAAAGAAGCCGGTGCGCTGCTAATCGACATCGGCGGCGGCACGGCAGACTTCATTTGCTATTGCGACGGAGACATCATCGCGAGCGGCTGCGTACCGCTGGGCGGCAACAACATTAATAAAGATATTATTGATTTGAGCAACCAGCGCATGTCCAACAAAGCGGCAGAGGCTCTCAAATGCCGGGAGGGCAACGCCTTCGGCGATGTTAAAGACACCTCCATGGCTCACTACACCAACGACTTCGGCGGCGAAGTATCCATCCCCCGAGGCGTGCTCAACAACATCATCCGAGACCGCCTTGCCGACATCCTCCTGCGCGTTAAAGAAAACATACCGCCCACCGTATGGAGCCGCAGCGGTATGACGGTGTTCCTCTCCGGCGGTACCAGCCTGATGCGCGGTTTGGACCACTTGGCAGAGTTCATCTTTAAAGTGCCGGTACAACAACCCATACCCCAATCCAAAGGTGCCGAATACTCTTACTTGGCAGACCCGCGCTACTGCACCGCCATCGGCCTCATCCGCTTCGCCCAGCGTTATGATGACGATGCCTTGCGCCATGCCAACCCCGGCTTCCTGCGCAAAATCCTCAACTTCTTCAAAGGGCAGCGCTAAGTGCTGCCCCGCCTCCCCACATCAACCCTAGCCCCCCCCAACATCAACATGCTTTCCTACCAAACCACCCCGCAGCAAGAACACGGCATCTCCATTGTCGGCATCGGCGGTGCCGGCGCCGGCATTCTGCAATGCTTCGGCAGCTCCAGTGCAGACAACGTGCGCCTCTACACCCTCTCGCTGGACGAGCGCATGGGGCGCAGCTCCGGCAGCAACGTCGAGTTCATCCAACTGGGGGGCGGGCTTAACCACGGGCTCGGCTCCGGCGGCGACCCGGAGGTAGGCCGCCGCGCCGCAGAGGAAAGCCGCACCGAGCTGGAGGCTATTTTGGAGGACAGCAAGCTGCTCGTCCTCGTTACCGGCTTAGGGGGTGGCACGGGCTCCGGTGCAGCACCTGTGTTGGCACAGATTGCGCGCGAGAAAGGCGTTTTCCTTGTCTCCGTCGTGCTCATGCCCTTTAGTTTTGAAGGCAAGCGCCGCCGCCAACAAGCAGAAAAAGCGCAAGAGGAAATCGCCCGCCTTACAGACATCCTCTTCTGCTTCGAAAACGACTACATGGAAAAACTCTTCAGCAACAATCGCGGTGCCCGCGCCGTTTTTGAAGAGGTGGACCGCATCATGGCCAAAGCCACCGCAGCCGTCCCCATGCTGGCAACCTCTCCCGGCCTCATCAACCTCGGGCTGGATGAGCTGGCCATCGCCCTGGAAAACAACGACAGCCGCTGCCTCTTCGGCTCCGGCAAAGGCTATGGTCCCCACCGTGCAGAGCAAGCCGCACGCAACGCGTTGGACTCCCCCCTTATC
>SUVM01000068.1 GCA_015062015.1 Akkermansiaceae bacterium
TGGAGGGGTGGTTGCGGTCTCTGAGCATGAAGTTTTGTACATCCTTTTTCCACCAGGCATCCCAATAGATGTGGTAGCCGTTTACTTTGCCGTATTTTTGGCGTTTCCAGATGTCGAAAAGCTCGTCTATAACCAAGATGCCGTGGCGGTCGCACAGGTCGAGCACCTCCGGGGCAGGCGGGTTGTGCGTCATGCGGATGGAGTTGCAGCCCATGGCTTTCAGCTTCTCTATCTTGCGCTCGTAGCCGCGCGCATGGAAGGCACTGCCCAAGGCTCCTAAGTCGTGGTGCTCGCACACACCTTTAAGGCGCACCTTGTTGCCGTTGAGGTAAAAACCGTCCTTCTTCCATTCTATGCTGCGTACGCCGAACGGGGTTTTGTGGCTGTCTATCAGTTTACCGTTGCAGAGAACGGAGGTTTCCATGGTATAGAGGTGGGGAGATTCGCAGCTCCACAACTGCGGGGCTGCTAAGTGTATTTCCTGCTCAACCACGCCTTCCGTTCCGGGGGCAAGGGTTATGGTAGCGGGGGTGGCCTGTATGCCGTTCACCTGTTGTTGCACCACAATTTCAGCCGGTTCCTCGCCGGTGTTTTTCACGGTGGTTTGTACTTTTACAGTGGCACTGTTTTGCTCGATATGCGGTGTGGTGATGTAGGTGGGCCAGCGGGTAAGGTGTACCGGGCCGGTTTTCTCCAGCCATACATGGCGGTAAATGCCGGCCCCGGGGTACCAACGTGTGGATTCCTCCAGATTGCTGGCCATTACTGCCACTAAGTTCTTTTGCCCCGCTTTCAGATACGGGGTAATATCCACCCGGAAGGAGTTGTACCCATAGGCCCATTCTCCTGCAAGTTGCCCGTTGATGTATACCTTCGGGTTGGCCATCACGCCGTCGAAATCTAAAAAATAGCGGTCTTTTTGTGCAGAAAAATCAGCCGGTACATCAAAGTGTTTGCGGTACCACCCCCAGCCGTTCCATGGCAGTTTGCCGGTCTCGTTGGGTTCATCCGCCAGGAAGTGGCTTTCTATGGCCCAGTCGTGCGGCAGCTGTACGTTTTTGTAGCCATCTTCGGAGGCTGTGGGGGCTGCATGCACCAATGCGTTTTGACCGTTCCGAACGGGGATGGGGTTATTATCCACCCCGGTAAAGATGATTTCTCTTACGCTGGCCCATTCTGTCTTGCTTGTGCCGCCTACAAAATCGATGGTGACAGAGTCTATGGGCTGCGGGTCATCTTTGAGCATTACGAAAGCAGCCGCCTGCCCGCCCGTGTTGAATTTCTCTACGATGGTTTTGCCGTTTTTGCATTTAACTGTTACCTTAACATCTAAGTTGCAGACTTTTTCCCAGTAGATAAAGAACAACTGCACCGGGTCGTCAAAATTGGGGCGCACCACCAACTTATGCCCGCTCTTGGGGTTGGGGGCGCACCAGCGCGTGTCCATGTTGTTATCCACTGCGTGCGAAGCCGGGTGGTTGCCTTGGTGGCTGCTTGCAGTTGCTGCAGAGCCTGCCAATGCGGGGTCGTACCCGCCGAAGTATTTGAACTTCCAGTCAAAATCAAAATTTTCTCGTTCTCCGGCCAGTGCTGCGACCGTAGAAAAAGCTATCATCGGTAATAGGTATTTTGCTCTCATGACTATAAATAGTGCGTGATTGGAAACCTGTATTGTTCTCACTCTAGCAAAAATTCCCCCCCATGGCAAGCCAAAAATTACCGGATGCCGAAATGCCCGGAAAATCACGATGGTGGCTCACGGCACCCGGTTCTGTGTAAAAAACTTTGTCATTTATCACTCTCGGCTTGCCAAAGTGTCGGATTTGTTGTAAAATCGGCAAACAGTTTTCTGCAAATTTCTAACTTCAAGTACTATGGAAATTACCATTAATAAAACTAGCGATTGCCGGGTAGAGCTCAAGGCTACCGTACCGGCAGCCGATGTAACCGCCATGCAAGATGGCATTGTTAAATCTCTTGCCGGCAACGCCCGTATCCCCGGTTTTCGTCCCGGTAAGGCCCCCAAGAGCATGGTTCTCAAGCGCTATGCTGCAGAGATTAAGGAAGAGCTGGATGCTCGCTTGCGTTCCGATATTCAGGAGAAAACCTTGGATGAGAATCCGGAGCTGAAAGTGCTTGATTTCGGCGATGTAAAAAGCAATGTGGAGGAGGACGGCAGCTATGTGTTGACCTCCACCCTCATGACGGTGCCGGATTTTGAACTGCCCGAGTATATGGGTATCGAGGTAACGCTTCCCTCCACAGAGGTAACGGAGGCAGAGGTGGATGAGTCTCTGAACAAGTATGCGGAATCCGCCGCTAAGCATGTAGCCGTAGAGCGCGCCTCTGCTACGGGCGATGTTGTGGTGATTGATTTCAAGACCACGGTGGAAGGAAAACCCACGGCAGAGTACTGCGGCAAGCCCGTTGGCTTTATGGAAGGCCGCGAGGACTACTGGGTAACATTGGAGGAAGACCGTTTTATGCCCGAGTTGGCAGAGGGTTTGGTGGGTGTAAGTGCCGGCGAGAGCAAGGATATTACCGCTGTGCTTAAAGAGGACTTCCCCATTTCCGACCTCGCCGGTAAGGAGGTCGTGTTCCATTGCGCCGTTAAGGAAGTGCGCGAAAAACAAGTACCCGAGGTAAATGAAGAGCTCTTCTCCACCGCTTTGCCCGGTAAGACTATGGCAGAAATCCGTGACCTCGTGCGCGAAAACCTCAAGAGCAACAAAGAGCGCAGCAACGACGAGGCTAAGGCCGAGCAAATTTCTGACCAATTGGCAGACCAGCTCAACTTCGAGCTGCCGGAGTCTTTGGTAGAGCGCGAGAACGAGAACACCGTACAGCGTAAGATGTACGCCGCCATCCAAGCCGGCAACTACGAGGCTGCCAAGGATATGGATGCTCTGCGCGTAGAGGCCTTGCAGGAGACAAAGCGCAACCTGCGCGTGTACTTTGCCTTGCAGGAGATTGCTCACCGCGAGCATGTTGTTGCTACCGATCAGGAGATGATAGAGGCTATTGCCAACATGGCTAAGCAAGCTCGCGAGAACAACCTCAAGAGCTTTGTGCGCAAATTGCAGCGCGAGGGTCGCATGACGGGGGTTCGCCTGTCTGTAGTCACCTCCAAGGTGCTGGACCTGCTGGCTCGCAACGCTAAAGTGACGGTTGCCGAGTAAAGCCGCCATTGTTTTTCAGTTATCCATGTATGCAAGCCCGGTACATATATTGTGCCGGGCTTGTTGTACCCGGGGCTGCCCCACAACCTAATAATTACGCTAACATGCTTGCAGAGCAAGAATTGGTAGGATACAACGGCTGGTATGGAATACGTTGTCTCATTCACTTTGTTGGTGGCATTGTTGGCTTGGGTGGTTTCGTCTTATTTGCGCTTGTTTCATTTGTATGAGCAGGTGCAGGGTGCGTGGACGGCGTGGAGCCGTGCTGCGCGCAGGCGCAATGAATGTTTGGTGGAGTTTGTTAACACCTTTGCCGGGCGTTTGCCGGAGGGCGATGTGTTGCCTCGGGATATTCGCCATTGGGCAGAGGACTCCTGCCGCGCGTTGGATGCTACGCCGGCACCGCCGAGGCCGGGCGGTACCGTCTGTTTGAACATGGCAGAGCGCCATTTGCGCCGTGCTGTGTCCGGCTCTTTGCATACGGTGGAAAACACGCTTTCGATGCAGGATGACGAGCTGCTGCAATCCTTGTGCTCGGCAGTTTCGGTTTCTTTGTATAGGCAGGATGAGCTCACCGCGCTGTATAATCGCAGTGCGGGGGAGTATAATTCTGCGTTGAGCGGTCCCGGTGCGGGGTTGGTTGCCTCGGTGTTCGGATTTTCTCCGGTGGAGCCGGTGCGGTGATTTTTTTGTGTATTTTCGCACGCGCGCGCGTGTTCTTTCTTTACTTTGCCCTGTTCGGCGTGCTAGAATACATGCCGAAGCATGCGAGAATATATCATCAGGCGCTTGTTGTTGATGCCCATCACCCTGATAGGTATCACATTTGTTGTTTTTTGCCTTACTCGCATGGTGCCGGGCGGCCCGGTGGAGCGTATGTTGCAAGAGCAGGCCATGGGCTCTCTCTCCGGCGATAAAGCATTGGCTGTTGCGTCTTCTTCCAACGTGAGCGAGGCCGATATTGAACGGCTGGAGGAGCTTTTTAATTTGCAGGAACCCGTCTGGTTGTCGTACCTGCAATGGTTTGGTATTCGCCGTAAAGCGGTGGAGATTACTAAGGCAGAGTTTGCCCCCGGCTCGGACAGCACTCAAGTGGTGGTGACCTCCCTCAGCGGCCATTCTGCCGTTATTAACGTAAACCGCGATGGCAAAAACCCCATCTTTGTGGCAGACCCCTGGTTTGCAGAAGAGGGCTGGCGCATCCGCATAGAATCCCCGCGCGATCGGGCGTTACGCTGGGCGCGGCGCAACGGGGTAGAGGACGAAGCGTTGATAGCCGAGCGAGAAAAGGACCCCTCTTGCTCCCGTTGGCGTGCCGTAGCTTACCGCAAAGCGTACGACGGCTTGTTGCAGGGGCAGTTGGGGCGCTCTTATAAGTACAACGAGCCCGTGGCCAAAATGATGCTGGAGCGTTTGCCCGTGTCGCTTTATTTCGGCTTTTTAGGGGTGTTGGTGGCCTATCTCATCAGCATTCCGTTGGGGGTATCCAAGGCGTTGCATCACAAGAGTTGGTACGACAGTGTAACAAGCTTTTTGCTTTTTATCGGGTATGCCATACCGGGCTTTGCGCTGGGGGCTGTCATGTTGGTATACTTGGGGGCGCGCTTAGAGTGGTTCCCGCTCTACGGCCTAACCAGCCCGGAGTTCCCCGGCATGAGCTTGCCCGCACAGCTTAAAGATTTGGCACTGCATACGGTTTTGCCGCTTACCTGCTATGTTATATCTGCCTTTGCCATGACCACGATGATGATGAAAAACAGCCTCTTGGAGCATCTTTCGGCAGACTATATGCGTACAGCCGTTGCCAAGGGCGTGTCGTATCGCAAGGCTGTGTGGTGCCATGCGTTCCGTAATTCGTTTATCCCCTTGGCATCCACCTTAGGCGGTGTGCTGTGCGGTATTGTGGGCGGCTCTCTGCTCATTGAGCGCGTGTTTGATATACAAGGCTTCGGCATGTTGAGCTTTCAGGCCTTGTTGGATAAGGATTACTCCCTTATTATGGGCACGTTGTTGCTGAGCTCGGTTATGATTATTGTCGGCAACCTATTGTCGGATATTTTTGTGGCGATGATAGACCCTCGCATCAAATTTGAATAACACTATGAGCCGCACCAAAAAGAACCTGTTGGCCTGTTTGCCTATTGTAGCAGCCTTGTTGGGGAGCTGGGCAGAGCTGTGCGGCGGCTTGGTGCCCACGGTTTCGTGGCCTTTTACCGTGAGCCGCGAGATGCCGTTTTTGTCTCTCCCCGGGGCAGTGGCCCCGTGGTTGGCGGCGGATGGGCACTTCCATTGGTTTGGCTGGTTGTGTATGGGGGTGTTGGTGGTGGCCGGGGTGTATATGTTGTTGCGCCGTAGCCACAGCCTGCGCATGCCGCCGGAAATGGCGAAACGCTGGCGGCGTTTTCGCAGTATCCGGCGTGGTTATTGGTCCTTGCTGTTGTTGGGGGGGCTTATGTTGTTAGCTGCGGCGGACCGTTGCATTGTCGGCAAACAGGCACTGGCTGTGTATTACCGGGATACTTGGTATTTCCCCGCTTTTTCGCGAGATGTGCTGCCCGGCTCCACCTTTGGGCTTAGCGGCCCGCTTGCCCAGGCCGAGACGGATTACCGCGCGCTGAAAGAAAAAGCAGGCTCTCCCGGTGCCCCCAAGTGGGTTGTGATGCCGCTTATCCCCTATGCCCCTACTATGGATGCCGCACCGTTCCCCTCCGTACAGTTGCAGGTGAGAGACGGCGTGGTGTATGATACGGACAATGTATCCCCCTACAACGGGCAATTATGCCGTTTGTATGCAGACGGCAGAACCCACTTGCGTATGCGCTACCGCCGCGGCTTGCCCGATGGCCATGTGCGCGGGTGGGATGCCTCCGGCCGCGAGGTGTATTCCGCACGCTATCGCGAGGGGCAATTACTGGCCTCTCAATTCCATGGCTCCGGTACGGAGAAAGACTTTCTGGCACTTACACCGGCAGATGCCGTGCACCGCGTCTACTACCACCCGGCCCCACCGCTTACAGGCGGGCATTTGTTGGGTACCAATAGCCGTGGTACGGACATTGCGGCATATTTGTACGGCGGGTTGCAGGTCAATATCAAAGCGGCTCTTATCTATTTGCCCATTATTTATAGTATCGGCCTGGTGTTGGGGATGCTGATGGGGTATTTCGGCGGAAAGATGGATTTGATAACCCAGCGCGTCATCGAGGTGTTCTCTCAGCTGCCTTTTCTGTTTATTGTAATGATATTGGCAGATTTGGTGCCGTTGCCGATGCGGGGTATGTTTTTGATTTTGGGTTTATTGTCTTTGTTTGGGTGGATGCACATTACCTATTACATTCGCACTGCTACCATGAAGGAAAAGACGCGGGGCTATGTGCAGGCAGCGCGCGTGATGGGGGCCGGCTCGTACCACATTCTCACGCGGCATATCTTGCCCAACCTCACCGGTATTGTCATTACTCTGTTACCGTTCAGCATTGCGGCGGTGGTGCTTTCTTTAGCCTCGTTAGATTATATGGGCTTTGGCTTGCCGGATACCTATGCGGGGTGGGGGCGGCTGCTCAACGACGGCTTGTCGCATCTTTCTTCTCCGTGGGTGGTGTCTGCGGCGTTCTGCGCGTTGGCATTTACCCTGATGCTGGTTACTTTTATAGGCGAAGCGGTGCGAGAAGCCGTGGACCCGCGCCGCTATACTTATTACGAATAATACCATGTCTCCGTATACTGCCGGTAAAACGCTTTTGCAACAGTGGCTCTGCCCCGTGCTGTGGGGGCTGTGCCTCTTGCTGTGCGCTTGCGATGAGCGGCAGCCTACAGAGGGTATCACTTGGGAGCCCCCCGCAGATGCCGACATGCCCTTGGCATTTGCCCCCAATGCCGCCGTGCCCGATTACGCCGCCGCCTGGCATATGCCTAAGGGGTTTGCCGGCTTTGTAGAACGCTGGAACCGCCGTAACCGCGACTATGTGGAAAAAGCTTGCGAGGCTGCCCAAGCAGAGTATACCGCCGCCTTGGAGGCGCGCCTGCAACTGTGCCCGGGCAGCCAAGCCGCGTGTGCGGCAGATATTTCTCTGCGTGCGGCCCTGCAAAAGTGCCGCACCTTGCAGCAACGCCGCACAGAGGGAGATTACCTGCGCCTTTTGCCTGCCGCCGACCTGCCGAAAAACCTGAATTGGTGCTATGGCAACGATGAGCCCGAGCTGGGGAGCCGCCAAGCGAAAAAGGGCGGCACGCTGCGTTTGTCTCTGCGCCGCTCGTTTCCGCCTACGCTGTGTTTGTTCGGCCCCAACAGCAATCATGCCGTACGCCGGTATTTGTACGATGATATAGACATCCCCTTGGTGCGTATACACCCCGGCACCGGTAAATTGATTGCCGGTACGGCAGATCGCTGGGCGGTTTCGGACGATGGGCGCACCGTTTATTACCACATAGATGAGCAGGCACGCTTCAACAATGGGGAGCTGCTTACCACGAGAGATTTCCTTACGGCTCTCTATGTGCGTACCTCAGAGCACAGCGCCGAGCCGTTCTACGGTAATTATTACTTGGGCAATTTTTCTCATATCACCATTTACGGCAACAATGTGCTGGCCGTTACCCTGCAATCTGCCGGCCCGGCGGCGGCCTATTATGCGGCAATCCCTGCCAGTTGCACCCGCTTTTATGCCGAGTTCGGGCCGGATTACCCCACGCGTTATCTTTGGCGCCCCGTGCCTACTACCGGGGCTTATTACATAGACCCGCAAGGCTTGGTGATGGGGCGCACCATCACCCTGCGCCGTGTACGCAACTGGTGGGCTAAGGACCGTAAATATACACGCTATAGCTGCAATGTGGACCGCATTGTTTATTCCTTTATCTCCGAGGCTTCTAAGGCGCGAGAGCTCTTCCGCATCGGCGAGTTGGATGTCATACCCTGCAACGAGGCCGAGCTGTGGTACGAAGGGTTGGAGCTGGATGCGGTTCACAAAGGCTACATTCACCGCGTACGTTTCAGCAATATTTGGCCGCGCAACTGCCTGGGCTTTTATATCAACTGTGTGCGCCCGCCGTTTAACGATAAAAACTTTCGTTTGGGGCTGCACCATGCATTCAATGTGCAGGCGGTGATAGACGGTGTGTTCCGTGGGGATTACGAGCGCCTGGGCTCCTTCTTTTCGGGATTCGGGCCGTATACGGATGCCGGGATAAAAGCCCTGCCGTACGACCCGGAGAAAGCGCGTGCTTATTTTGCCGCCGCCGGGTATACGCAAGAGGGCGGCGACGGCATTTTGCGTAAGCCGGACGGCACTCGCCTGCAAGTGTTGGTGAGCTCTCGCATAGACCCCGTCTTTGCCTCGTGCATGAGCCTGCTGCGTGAATACGCTGCTGCCTGCGGTGTAGATTTGCGTTATGAGCAGATGGACGATACTATTTTCTTCTCTCGCATGAAAGACAAAAACTACAGCGTGGGTATTTTCAGCTGGGGTATGTCGCCTATCATGCCGAATCCCTCCCAGTTTTTCCTCTCGGGCTATGGCCGCACGGTGGATGGCTTGCCCGTGAAAGGTACTAATAACGTAATGGGCGTTGCCTCTGCCCCGTTAGATGCTGCCATTTTAGCGGCACTCTCTGCCAAGACGGAGCCTGCCGCCATAGAGGCACACCACCGCGTGCAGCAACTCATTGCAGAGGAAGCATGTTGGATTCCCGGGTGGACGAATCCGCATTGCCGATTTGCCCAATGGCGTTGGGTGCGTTGGCCGGATACCGCTAACTGCCGGTTCTGCCCGCCGCGTTATCACGACCCCTTGGATAGTCACCTGTATTGGATAGACGAGCAAGAGCGCCGCCGCACTCTCCGCGCCAAGGCCAACGGAGAAGCTTTTGAGGAGGAGGAAATCGTTATCCCCCTGCCTGTAAAAAATGGCTCTGCGCGCAAACATAGCGGTGGCGCATTGCTGTATCCCAATCGTAAATCCGCCCCTACCGCTTCGCGTTCTCACGCATATTGAACCACTGTTTTGTGTATGAAAAAAATCTTTAAATCCGATGTCAATTTGCTTGAGGTGCGTAACCTGACGACGGCATTCCGAACAGAAAACGGGTTGATACGCGCGGTGGATGATGTGAGCTTCGATGTGCCGCGCGGCAGCTGTGTGGGTATTGTGGGCGAGAGCGGATGCGGTAAAAGTGTAACCGCCATGAGCTTGGTGCGCCTGTTGCCGCAGCCCTCCGGCAAAATCCAGCGCGGGCGGGTTATGTTTGATGGCGAGGACGTGCTCAAAATGTCTTACGACCGCTTGCGAGAGGTGCGCGGTGGGCAGATTGGGGTGATATTTCAAGAGCCTCTGCGCGCCCTTAACCCCGTGCACCGCATTGGCGACCAAATTGCCGAAACCCTTATGCTGCACCGCGGCCTTACTTACGAGGCCGCCTTGCGAGAGGCCGTCAATATTTTGAACTTTGTGCACATGCCGGATCCTGAGTCGCGGATTCGCGAGTACCCCATGTCGCTTTCCGGCGGCATGTTGCAGCGAGTGGTGATAGCCATTGCCTTGGCCTGCCGCCCTAAGCTGATTATTGCGGATGAGCCCACCACCGCGTTGGATGTTACTGTGCAGCAGCAAATCTTGGCTCTGTTGCGCGAATTGCGCGCTAAAATCGGCTCCTCTACTATTCTTATTACGCACGATTTAGGGGTGATTGCCCAAAATTGCGACCGCGTGGTGGTTATGTACGGCGGGCGCGTGGTGGAGCGTGCCGAGGTGAAAGAGCTTTTTGCCAACCCGCGCCATGCCTACACCAAGGCATTATTGGCCTCTATGCCGCGTGCAGAATACCCCCGCAAAACCCATTTACCTTTTATCCCGGGTAGTGTGGCCGCCATTCACGAGTTTGTGCCCGGCTGCCGTTTTTGCCAACGTCTTGGCCGCACCGGAGACACCCTTATAGACCGCCCCCGCCTTGTGGAAGTCTCCCCCAATCACTTTGTGGAGGATTGCCCCCTTTGCCACGGTGGTTGAAATACGGTGGCGGCTGTGTCTTAATTTGCCTCTGCCCAGTAGAGGGAGGCAATGCCGCAGAGCAGGGGCAGGGCGGTGGGGGCGGTATAGCCGCACCGAGTCAGTAAAGCCTTAAATGCCTCGCCTCGCGGAAATTGTTCAATGCTTTCCCCCAAGTAATCGTATGCTGCTGCATTGCCGGTAAGCATACCTGCTATGCGTGGTAAAATGTGGTGCAGGTAGAAGCGGTATGGGGCGGCTAACAACCCCTCCGGCATGCTGAAATCCAGCACCAGTAAATGCCCGCCGGGGCGTAAAATGCGCCTAAACTCGCGCAATGCCTGCTCATAGTTCTCCATGTTGCGCAGGCCGAAGGCAACTGTTGCTGCATCGTAGCCGGCATCCGGCAGCGGTAGGTGCAGTGCATCGGCCTCCAGCACATCCGTTAACCCGCGCTTTACGGCTACATCCAGCATAGCACGGCAAAAATCCGTGCCTTTTACCTCTACCTCCGGCAAGGCTTTCTTGATGGCCAGTGCCAAATCACCCGTACCGGTGGCAATGTCCAGCAGGTTGCGGGGCTTCCATTCCGCAATGATTTTGATAGCGCGTTCCCGCCACAATACATCCGCCCCCAGAGACAACACATGGTTGGCTGTCACATAGCGCGATGCAATGGACGTAAATGCGGCATGTACAAATTGGCGGTCTATCTGCATGGCAGGCATGGTCAGCCGAGCTGTTCTATAAGCTTATCGGCAAAAGCACTTGTGGATACAGCCGTGGCCCCGGGAATCATCTCTGCCAAATCTGCGGTTACTACCTTGGCGGCAATGGCTCCTTCTATGGCTCTCACAATGGCATCTGCCGCTGCGCTCCAGCCCATGTAGCGCAGCATCATCTCTGCCGATAACAGGAACGAGCACGGATTGGCTTTGTCCAAATCTGCCAGTGCAGGGGCTGTGCCGTGTGTGGCTTCAAACACCGCATGGCCGGTTTTGTAGTTGATGTTGGCCCCCGGGGCAATGCCGATGCCGCCCACCTGTGCGGCCAGAGCATCGGAGCAGTAGTCGCCGTTGAGGTTCAGCGTGGCTACTACGGAGTGCTCTTTGGGGTGGATGAGTATCTCTTGCAGGAAAGCATCGCAAATGCAA
>SUVM01000069.1 GCA_015062015.1 Akkermansiaceae bacterium
CTTCCTTGCCTTGGCCAACGCCTCTCGCGAGCTCGACCAAGTGCAGGGCTATATGCACCACCTCTCCTCTGTGATGGACAGCCCGGAGATGCGCGCCGCCCAACAAGAGCTGCTCCCCGAGCTCAACAAGCTTTCCGCCTCCATCAATGCCAACGAGAAACTTTGGGCCGTTATTAAAAATGCCGCTGCTCAGCCGTGGGTTAAAGAGCTCTCCCCGCAAAAGCAACGCTTCGTGCAGCAAACGGTAGACTCCTTCCTTGATAGCGGGGCCGACCTCTCGCCCGAGAAAAAAGCCCGCAAGGCCGAAATCCAGGCAGAAATGTCTCAGCTCACCCTCACCTTTGCCAAAAATGTGCTGGACTCCACCAACGCCTGGGAGCTCATCATTACCGATAAAGCCCAACTCGCCGGTATGAGCGCGGATTGGATGGCTGCCGCCGCAGCAGATGCAGCAGAGCACGGCTATGGCACAGCAGAGCAGCCCGCCTGGCGCATTACGTTGGAGTACACCAGCTACGGCACCGTGCTGAAGGATTGCGAGGTAGAGGCCACCCGTAAATTGTGCTGGGAAGGGCAAAACACCATCGGCAACGGAGAGAAATACGACAACGAGCAAATCGTAGCCCGCGTGATGGTATTGCGCCGCGAACTGGCAGAGCTGTTGGGGTTTGATACCTATGCGGACCTCAAGACGAAGCGCCGCATGGTAGGCGGCGGGGCTAATGCCATGGCCTTTATAGACGGCATGATGGCTAAGGTAAAACCCGCGTTCGACCGCGAGTGCCAACAAGTGCTCGACTATGTGTCTGCCTGCACCGGTAAAAAGGTAACAGCTGTTAATCCGTGGGATCGCCGCTACTACCTCAACAAAATGTCCGAGCAGCAGTACAACTTTGACCCCGACACCCTGCGCCCCTACCAAGAGTGTAACCGCGTAGTGCAAGGCATGTTCAACACCTTTGGCCCGCTTTACGGCGTATCTTACGAGGAAGTACCCACCGCCTGCCTTGCCCCCGGGGAAACCTGCCCCGCCGGCACCATAGAAGTTTGGCACCCCGAGGTGCGTTGCTTTAAGGTAACGGATACCGCTACCGGCAACCACATGGGTACCTTCTATTTGGACCTCTTCCCGCGCTCCACCAAGCGCGCCGGTGCTTGGGTGATGCCCATGCGCTACGGTAAACCCGCCCAAAACGGTAAACCCCACGAGCCGCATTTGGCCACTATCACCGCTAACCTGACACCCCCCACCGCAGACAAACCCGCCCTCTTCAGCCACTACGATGTGGAGACGCTCTACCACGAGTTTGGCCACATGATGCACTGCATGTGCGGCGATACCGAGCTGGAGGCCCACTGTGGTACCAGCGTCACATGGGACTTTGTGGAGCTGCCCAGCCAAATCCAGGAGAACTGGACCTGGGAGCCCGAGGGCATTGCCCAATATGCCTTCCACTACCAAACCGGAGAGCCCATCCCCGCAGAAATGGTGCGTAAACTCAACGCCAGCCGCTACTTCCTGCCCGCTACGGACATTATGGGGCAGCTCTGCGTCGGCAAGCTTGATTTGGAGATGCACATGAACTACGCTGCCAACTTTGAGGGCAAGCCGTTGGATGCCGCCTCTAACGCCCTGTTGCGCCCCTGGCGTATCCCCATGACGGCCGATGCCACCTCGATGATGCGCCACCTCACCCACTGCATCAACGGCGGTTACGCTGCCGGGTATTACTCTTACAAATGGGCGGAGGTGCTGGCGGCAGACGCCTTCACTCGCTTTAAGAAAGAGGGTATCATGAACCCCTCCACCGGGGCTGCCTTCCGTAAAGCCGTACTCTCCGCCGGCGATAGTAAACCCGCCGCAGAGGTATACCGCGACTTTATGGGGAGAGACCCCAACCCCGACGCCCTCCTCGAAGCCCACGGGTTGATTGTCCCCTAATGTCTTTCATGTGAGCGCGCGTTCTGCGCGCTCACTATCATGCGCAGCTATCATGTACGGTGCGCAGCACCGTATTATCATGCTCGCCGTAGGCGAGCTATCATGCAAGCGGCGAAGCCGCGCGCTAAAAAGCCACGCAAACAAGTAAGCGTCAGCATCCGGATGAAACCGTTGCAAATTCTATGAAAAACACAAATTGTAGATTTTTGCTTGCTTAAGCATCATAAACAATGTAGAGTGGTACATCATGGATGATATTTTAGCAAAGCTTTCTTTTGATTTTGCAACAAGCGTTATTTTAGCGTGTGATGAGGTTAAAAACAGGGCTGTCATCAAAAATCAGCTCATCAAAGCCGCTACCAGCGTAGGCGCAAACATCCGAGAGGCAAATTACGGATATAGTGATGCGGATTTTTTGGCTAAAATGCAAATTGCACTTAAAGAATGTTTTGAAAGCCAGTATTGGCTGGAATTAATGGTGAGCACTTTTGCGATGAAAATGGAAGAGGTGAAGCCATTGCTTAAATTATGTGGCAATATACGGTTTAAGTTAATTTGCTCCATTAAGACAGTAAAAACGAGATTGAATACAACGGTTTCATCCGGATGCTGACGCTTACTTGTTTGCGTGGCTTTTTAGCGCGCGGCTACGCCGCTTGCATGATAGCTCGCCTACGGCTCGCATGATAGTACGGAGCTGCGCACCGTACATGATAGCTGTGCATGATAGCGCGGTGCTGCCGCACCTTGCATGATGGGGAAAGGAGCATAACTTTCGCTTGACTCTTACACCTTATTGGGTTAAGATGTGGCAGCGGCAGCAGCGCGAAAGACGCATGTACGAGGAAGCTACCAAAGAGCCCGGGGCAGAGAACCGAGCCCCGTTGAGCCGCCCCCGCAAGGTGTTGGTGGGGGTGCTGCTGTTATTGGTTTTTACGGTATTTTTTGTGTGCGGGGTGGTATATGGCGGTGGCTTGTACCATGCGGCAGAGCACGGGCGGGCAGGACGTTTGGCGTTTATTTTGGGTTTTCCGGGTATAGATGTCAACAAGCATAATGCAGCCGGGCATACGGCATTGCATTTGGCGGTATGGCACGGGCAGGCAGAGTGTGTGGCACGTTTGTTGGCCTGCCCCGGTGTAGATGTTAACTTGGCGGACCAAGACGGCAAGCGCCCCTTGTGTACGGCGGTTGCCAAGGGTAACGAGGCATTGGTGGCCATGTTGTTGGCGGCAGAGGGGATTAACCCGAATGTGCAGGATGCCGAGGGCAAAACGCCGCTTTATGTGGCCACGGTGGCAGAAGATGCACGGTTGATGCGCATGTTGTTGGCTGCCGGGGCAGATGCCGCTGCGCAGAATGCAGATGGCAGCACAGCATGGGAATGGGCGGCGGCGCATTTCCATGCCGGGCGTTGCGCCTTGTTGCGTGCAGCGTTGCCGGGTATGCCGGTAGAAGAGGCGCGCAAGCAGTTGAGCGAGCAGGGCGTGGCCCCCGCTCAATACCAAGAGGCTCTGTGCAACGCGGCTTACAGGGGAGATGCCGGTTTGTTGGAGCTGTTGTTGGCTGCCGGGGCAGATGTTAATGCCGGGGCTGTACCCCCGTTAACGCTGGCGGTGATGCAGGGGCACACCGATTGTGTGAAGCACCTGGTAACAACCCCGGGTATAGATGTAAATGCGCGTGCCGACCGCATGGGGGGAGACACCCCGCTGCAATGTGCGCTCTCGCTGGGTAATGCAGAGGTAGCGGCTATTCTGCGTACATGCCCGGGTATACAAGAGCCCCGCTAATGTTTTCTTTTTGATATGATGGCAGATACGCAATATGATGTGTTGGTAATCGGCGGCGGTCACGCCGGGGTGGAGGCTGCCTTGGCAGCCGCTCGTTTGGGGGGGCGCGTGGCGTTTGTGACGCATGATCTGGACACCATCGGCCAAATGAGTTGTAACCCCGCTATCGGCGGTCTGGCCAAAGGCCATATTGTGAGAGAGATAGATGCCCTGGGCGGAGCCATGGGGCTTAATACCGATGCCACGGCCATTCAGTTCCGCATGCTCAATGCCTCCAAAGGTCCCAGCGTGCGTGCCCCCCGCGCCCAGTGCGATAAAGCTGCCTACCGCACCCGCATGAAGTGGGTGATGGAGACCGCCCCCGGCGTGCAGTTAGTGCAGGCCGACGTAGCAGAGATTGTGGTGGATGCCGGCCGCGTGTGCGGCGTGCAAACAACTTGGGGCCAGCGTATTGCCGCCAAAACCGTGGTGTTGTGCAGCGGCACGTTTATGAAAGGCCTGTTGCATGTGGGTATGGACCACATACCCGGCGGCCGTTTGGGGGGAGCTGCCAGCACGGTGTCGGATAGCCTTGCCAAGCTCGGGTTCCCCTTGCAGCGGTTCAAAACCGGTACTTCGCCGCGCATTAAAGGCAGCAGCATAGACTTCGCTTCACTCACCATGCAGCCCGGGGATGTGCCGCCCCCCTTGTTCAGTAACATTTCCACAGAGGTGCTGAGCCGCGAAACCGAGCCGCATTGCACCCTCAACTATTTTGCGGATGCCGATTTTGAGTTGCAGCAACTGCCCTGTGCCACCACATACACGCACGAGGGTACGCACGATGTTATACGCGCCAACCTGCAATATAGCCCTTTGTTCGGCGGTGTGATAGAGGGTACCGGCCCGCGTTATTGCCCCAGTATTGAGGATAAGGTGGTGCGTTTTGCAGATAAAGACCGTCACCAGATTTTCATAGAACCCGAAGGCCGCAGCACAGATGAGTACTACCTCAACGGCCTCTCCTCCAGCTTGCCTTTCTTTGTGCAGCAGCAAATTGTACACAGCATCCCCGGGCTCGAAAAAGCGCAGCTCATTCGCCCCGGCTATGCCGTGGAGTATGATTTTGTGCCGCCTACCGAGCTTCTGCCGACCCTGGAAACCAAACGCGTGCGCGGCCTGTATTTTGCCGGCCAAATTAATGGCACCAGCGGTTACGAGGAAGCCGCCGGCCAAGGGTTGATGGCCGGGGCCAACGCCATGCTTGCTTTGCGGGGGGACGAACCGCTGATTTTGCGCCGCGACGAGGCCTACATCGGCGTGATGATAGACGACCTCATTACACGCGGCACAGACGAGCCGTACCGCATGTTTACCAGCCGCGCAGAAATGCGCTTGCTGTTGCGGCAGGACAACGCGGATTTGCGCCTTTCCCCCTTGGCGGCACGCATCGGTTTGTTGAGCCAAGAGCGCGGCCGGCGTGCAGAGGCCCGTTTGCAGGCAATACAGCAGGGTATTGAGATGACGCATCGCGAAAAGGTGGAGGGTATCTCTCTGAACCTGTGGCTGCGCCGCCCCGAGAATGCGTGGCAGAACCTCCCGCCCCAAATCTTGCAGCTGTTGCCGCCAGAGCTGTGGGAGCCCGTCGCCGTGGAGGTAATCTTTGCCGCCCATATAGACCGCATGCGCGTAGCGGCAGAGCGTATGCAGCGCCAGGAGGACAAGCGGATACCGGCCGATTTTGATTACGACTCCGTGCCGGCCATGAAAACCGAGGCGCGCCAGCGTTTTAACCGCGTGCGCCCTGCTACCATCGGCCAGGCTGCCCGCATACCCGGTATTACCCCCGCAGACATTGCGCTGTTGCTGGTGCGGTTAAAGAAGTAGCCTTGCCGCCGTGCTTCCGCTTTGGGTAAAATTTCCGTTGCACACCCAAATCAAGATTGCCAATCGGGGGCCGGTTGTGCTAGACTATGGGGCATGGAACGTTTGAACAACCGCGCAGCCCATGAGATGCGCCCGCTGGAATTTGTGCTCGATGTTGCCCCGAATGCCACGGCCTCTGTGCTGTCGTGTTTCGGCAATACCCGTGTGATTTGTGCCGTAACAATAGAAGAAGATGTACCCCGCTGGATGAAGCTGCAAAAGGTGGACGGCGGCTGGCTGACGGCAGAATACGCCATGCTCCCTTACTCTACCTTGGACCGCAAAAAACGAGACATATCTGCCGGCAAACCCGATGGCCGTTCCGTGGAGATTCAGCGCCTCATTGGCCGTGCCCTCCGCGCTGTCATGGATTTGGATGCCTTGGGCCCGCGTACCGTATGGGTGGACTGCGATGTGTTGCAGGCCGATGGCGGTACACGCACCGCCTCCATTACCGGTGCCGCCGTGGCCTTGGCCATCGCCCTTAAGCGCATTATGGCCAAGGGGCTTATTAAATCCAACCCCATGCGCCAGCTTGTATCGGCAGTCTCCGTTGGTAAACTGAAAGGCGAGCCCCTGCTGGACCTCTGCTATGTAGAAGACCGCGATGCCGAGGTGGACATGAATATTGTGATGACCGAAGGCGGGCAGTATGTGGAGGTACAGGGCAGCGGCGAAGAAGCCGTCTTTACCGCCGATGAAATGGCGCAAATGCTCTCCCTTGCATCCCAAGGGATTGCTGCTATCACGAAAGCTCAAAAGGAAACCATCGCCCGTGCCGACCAACCTACCGCGGACGATTTTGCCTCCCTTAAAAATTTCTTTGCCGGGCTTAAATAATATCTCGGGAGCTTCTTTTTCCCTCCCCCCCCATCATGTGAGCGCGCTCTGCGCGCTCACTATCATGCGCAGCTATCATGTACGGTGCGCAGCACCGTATTATCATGCTCGCCGTAGGCGAGCTATCATGCAAGCGGCGTAGCCGCGCGCTAAAAAGCCATGCAAGTTATATGCATCGGCATCCGGATTCATCCGTTGCAAATTCAATGAAAAATACAAATATCATGCTCGCCGTAGGCGAGCTATCATGCAAGCGGCGTAGCCGCGCGCTAAAAAGCCATGCAAGTTATATGCATCGGCATCCGGATTCATCCGTTGCAAATTCTATGAAAAACACAAATATCATGCAAGCGCCGTAGGCGAGCTATCATGCAAGCGGCGTAGCCGCGCGCTAAAAAGCCATGCAAGTTATATGCATCGGCATCCGGATTCATCCGTTGCAAATTCTATGAAAAACACAAATATCATGCAAGCGGCGTAGCCGCGCGCCTTAAAAAAGCGTGGCTGTATCACATGGCCCGGCTTCATCTCCGAGCACAGCTAGCTTAAAGCCCGTGCCTCAGCCGCGCCAATTTTGCGAGCTTTTTCCCTTTCCGGCAGGGGGAGGCTAGTTTATTTTGCTGCATTGTTGCCATTTTTTATGGAAATTGCATGCAAATTTTTTGATATTGCTTGACGCAGCGTTAGATTGTGCTATACTCTAGTATCATAGTATGCTTTTCCTGCTCATCTTTTAACTTTACATCTGCTATAACATGAAATTGCATCTTCCTCAATCGCTTCGTAAGGCTCTCATCGCATGCATGGCTGCATTCTCCGGTGTTGTTTCAACCGTATCTACCGGCACTGTTTTGGTTGGCTCCGCTTGCTTGTTGGCGTGGAACCAAGCACAGGCAGAAGTTATTACGCTCGGGAATGATAAAGACCCACAGTTAACAAGTGCCGTTGCCGGAGATAAATTAATCATTGACTTTACCGGAACTCTTGAATATGAATGGAATGGAACTAAAACAGTTAATGCAGATGTTCAGATTATAAGATTATATTTATCCGGTAGTGATGCCGGTTGTACATATATATTTAACGGCGTTATTACCGGCGACGGACCGTTTCAAACATTAGGTGGTATGTATTGCGATGATGTACGCTTTACGTTTAATAACGATATGAGTGGTTATTCCGGTAATATTGTGATTAACGAAAGCAACAATTGTATACTTACTTTTAATCTAAAAAGCGGAGCTACCACCGGTACGGGGAGTATTACGGCATTGAATGCCGGCAGTGTGGTTAATATTAACGGAGCGCATGTTGCCAACAGCTCTATCAACGCCGCCACCATCAACATCACTAAGGATTCCACTTTCGCAAGCGGCATGAGCTTAAGCGCCACCAAAGCCATCAACAATTCGGCGGTAATTACGCTCGACGGCATCACGCTGGGGCATTCGATTCATAACACAGGCAGTATTACGTTTAGCGGCAAAACCACCCTGCAAGGAATCGCCGGGGAGAACAAAACACCTACCACCAACGGCTTTGTATCCACCGTTTATCAATTTGTCACCGGTACGGGTACGGTTGCTAAGGCAGACGGTGCAAGCTTTATGTTGGGTACGGAAGACGTGACCCAATACTATGCCAACGGAGCTGTTGCCGTACCCACCGGCACCATCTATGCAATTGTGGAGGCAGACTCAACCGTTTCTTCTTCCTCCGTTGCAAACGAGACCGGCTATATCATCACCGGTAACAATGCCACTTTGGTGCTCAATGACCTCAATGATATTGCGGCTTTGCCGCATGGTATAGAGGTGGATACCGGGGCCGGCAATGGGGCTACGGTACAGCTGGGGGAAAAGGGCACCGGGGTATATGTTGAACTTAATGATACGGACATCAAGCGCACCACGGGTACGGTGAATGTGAGTGTGCAGGAGTATTGTACCCTCAACCTGACGCAAACAACGAATGCACGCGTTATCAACGGTAATATAACGGTGGCCGCCGGTGGGGCGGTTTATGCCACGGCTCAGGATGTTTTGGGCTATGGGGGTGGCCAAACCCAAAATATTTACCTGCTAGGGGAGCCCGACAGTACCGCCAAGCTGTATTTTGCGGACCGCGCCACCCTGCAAACCAACCTTGTGATGCAGGGTAACGCCTTGGTAGGCAGCACTGCCACAACGGGCGTAGGCGTGCCCGGCTCTGTGGATACTTATGGCGGTGCTATCTCTGCCACGGGTACCAACAATAAGTTTGAGGCAGACATCTTAGAGCGCAAAGCCTTCGCGGTTGAGGTTACTAACGCGGCAGATACTCTGGATATCTCCGGCCGTATTTCGCGGTCCGGCAATGCCACGTCCACAGAGCTTGGCGGCATCACCAAAACCGGCTTGGGTACCTTAACCTTATCGCATGCGGATAATTCATTTTTCGGCACCTTTGCCATAGAAGAGGGCAAGGTGGTGTTGGCAGGTAATGCGGAGTTTGCCAAAAACATTCGCGTGGCTAAAGATGCGTCCTTGGTTGTGAAGGACGGGGTGTTGCTCAGCTTCTCTTCTGTGGATAACCTGAGTATGCAAGGCGGCGAAAGCTATGTGGATATCCATGGCAATGTTGCTGAAAACGGCTACCGCTCCGGCTTGTTTGCGGTGGTGGAGGCAGAGGCCGGGGTCGCTATCTCCGGCATTACGCAGGTGGAGGTAGAAGGGGTGCTTAAAAACGTTACCACAGATGCCGCTACCGGCAGCCTTTTGATTGCGGATACGGATAACAGCATTTATCATATTAACACCACCGTTGATTACGATGCCGACTCCATGGGGGCTATCAATGCCTACTCGGTGGCCCCCGGTGCCACGTTTAATACTACCTCCGGCGATTTGCTCTATAAGGTAACATTGGAGGATGCTACCTCTAACCTTTATTACACCAATGCCGCCGGCGATAAATTGCTGCAATTCAGCGGAGAACAAGGTGACACCGGCCTCGCCCTCTCCGTTGCAGATGCTAAGAACGCAGATGGCTTATGGGTGGTGACAACGTCTACGCCGGAAAATAACGCTTACACCGGGCATATTACGGTGCTCACAGGTGCTGTATTGCAAAATGGTCCGAATAATGATGGTTTGGGTAAAAATTATCGAGATAATAAGGACCGTTTGATTACCGTGCAAGGCGGGGCCGCTTTGAATTTAGCCGGTAAGGAATTCTATTACCATCTTGTTTTGGAAAAGGGAGCAACTCTTTACAATACCGGTGAGGATCTTGCCGGCAATGTATGTAGTCTGCCTGTTATTGATTTGTTAGGCGATGCCACCGTTCGTGCCGATGCAGTGTTCGGCATGGTTGGTTATTATTATGCGGAAACGGATTTGAACCTGAATGGCCATACTCTTACAAAGACAGGTGCTGATACCTTCCATTTGCTGAATGTGGTGGCCAATGCCGGTACGATTAACGTGCAGGAAGGCACATTTGCGTGGTTGACTAATAATGTTAATACGAATAATTTGGAGGCCGTTAAGATTCAGCTTGGTAACGGTGCAACCCTGAAACATAATGCCGGAGAAAAATCCATAGCATCTTTGTACATTAACACAACCCAAGGCTCTGCAAGCGGTGGTACAGTGGAAGTTGTAAACAGCTCCTTAACGGTAAGCGGGAGCGTTATCGCAGACGAGTTGCTTACAAAAACAGGCGGCGGTACGCTTAAGCTTAATGGTTTAACTATATTAGAAAAAGGTGTAACGGTAACAGGTGGCACATTAGAGCTTAACAACACAGTTACCCTCAACGGTGGTGTGATTACCGTGGGCGGCGGCACGCTGTCGGTTGGTACCTCCGGTTGCGTTAAGCTTGGTTTCTTGGGTGGTTTGGATAATACACCTGCAGAGGTACCCACAGAGAATAAGCTGGTGGCAACGGAGGGTACTTACAAAGTGCTGGATAAAGCAGCCACCGCCACCGTTACCAACTTTTCAACGGTCAGATATGCCGGCCAGGATTACGCGCTGGATGCCACCGGCTCCGTATCCCTTGGGCGCAATGTGTATTATGCCGTGGAGAAAGATTCCGTTGTCACGGTAGGCGGTACTACCCCTACAACCGATACGGATAAAGCCACCGAGTTTTATGTGGCAGACGGGGCTACGCTTCAGGTTGACGGCGATGCCTCTGAGGATATGCCCGTTAAGCAGGTGCTCCTCTCTTCTGCAGGGGATGGCTTACTGAAGCTTAATGCAGATGCGACATTGTCAGATGGCGATGCGCTTTCCTTTACGGGCACACTTGCTGTGCAAAGCGGTAAGACGCTGACGTTCGGTACAGGCGGTGACAATACCAAACGTTTCGATATAGATACATCCTCTTTAAAGAGGATGGAGCTGAACGGGGGTACCACCCGGATATATTATACGGCATTGAACCTTGCAGAATTGAAGGTTACGGGCGAAAACTCCAAATGGTTTGTGGATGATATTAATGAGGGAAGCCCGGCCTCTGTGATCAACAAATTGACGCTTGATAAAAACCTTAATATCGAGACAAATTGGAAGAGTGATCTTTATATCGGGACATTAACGGGGAGCGGTCATTTGACAATTAAACAAACCAATGATCAGGAAAGGCTGATGTCTCCGCTGGTTATCGGTGGTTTTGAGCAATATACCGGTAAGATTACGGTGAGCAGCGAAGAGAAC
>SUVM01000070.1 GCA_015062015.1 Akkermansiaceae bacterium
GTTGTAGGCATCGTAGGTTTTCACCACGGTGGTATTGTCAGCGTAGGTCTTACTGATTTCCAAGCCGGTCACGGGATTGAAAGCCCAGGTTGTTACATCCCCATCAGTTCTCTCACTCGGGTCGGTGGTAATGACCTCGTTATCCGCTCGGAAGGTGCAGAGAGTGATCATGTTATCCATGTCATCATAACCGAAGCAAGCGGGCTGCAGGGCAGTGCCCCACTCGGCAATCTTGCGACCGCGAGCATCATACTTGTAACAGGAGGTGTTACCCATGGCGTCTGTCACCACGGCGGGCTGGTCGTGGACGGCATCGTATGCTGTGGTCGTTGTCGCGTTGGCGGCATCCGTTACGCGGATGGTTCTACCGGCAAGGTCTGAGTGAATAGAGGTGGCATTGTTACGGCCATCAACATTCACTATAGTCATACCTGTGTCGGTGTAGCTACGGGACGCGGTGGTGATGATACCCGCATGGTTCTTATGCGAGATGGTAAAGCCATCTATACTGACTGACTCTGCTGTCACCTCGGAAGTGGGGATAGTGCTGAAGCTCGTCATCTTGGCGGGAGCGGTGTATTCAACCCAACTTACGCTGCTGCTGCCGCGCTCATCGGTGCTGATACTCTTGCTTGCTAGAGTTGTGGAAAGTTGCGAAATCAGCTGTTTTTGCACTGCACTCAGCGGCTCACCTGCTGCATTGTAGCGGGTTTGGGTGGTGACGGAATAAATGCCATCCTCTGCGGATTCTACACTGTGAGCTATTTCCACCACAGGGGAGTTGTCCTTGGTGGGGGCATCGGTAAGAGCGAGCGTTTGCTTGCAGATGTTGCCGAAGCTGTCATACTCGTAGAGCGTTGCAGCGGTTTTGGCAGTATTCCAGCCCGTGTCCTGATACTGCTTCACCAACTGCCCCTTGGCGTTAAACTCGCTGCGGGTGTAAATAAAGCCCGTGGTGCTTGCCTGAGCTTGCACGGTGGTCTGCCCGAAGCCGTTGGAGATGCTCTGCGCGATGGTCGTGCCATCTTCCAGCTTGGTGGTGGTGCGGAGAGAGTTGCCGTTAAGGTCGTACACATACACCAGAGCTCGTTGCGCTGTACCGCTGATGCTAGCGGCGGAGCCATCCGTGTTGCGGGTGGTGATGGTGGTAGCGCCTGCAGGGGAGGTGACGGTGGTGGTGAGTCCGTCTGCACTGTAGGCGGTGGTGGTTACGCGGCCGAGTACATCCGTCTGCCTGGTCACACGGCCGAGAGCATCGTACTCCGTGGCTTCCGTTGTTTCCATAGCACCGACGCGGCGAGTGGTGGTGAGTACACGCCCGGCAGCATCGCGGGTGAACTCCGTGATGGTTTCCGGTGTGATACTCGTCTCTCCGTTGTATACCTCCTCGCGGGAAATTTCCGTGAGCTGGCGGGCAGAGTCGTAGGCGTAGGTGGTAGTGATGCCGTCTTCATCCGTCTCGCTGAGTCGACCGCAGCACATCCATGTGGTGGTGCTGAATCGCCCGTTGCCTCGCGTGGTCTTTACCACACGCTGCTGCTCGTCGTACTCGTAAGCCGTAGTATTAAGGAGCAGCCATTGCGTGCCGTCCCAGATGCTCTCCTGCTCGAAGGTGGTGGTATCATTGGCGGCAATGAAACTCTCGCTCTTGCGGCTCTGCCCAGCCACCAACTCACCGTTGACCTTGGTAATGGAGGTGTGTTTATGGATAGCATCATGTTCGGTAGTAGCCGCGTACTCGTGAACGGTCTGCACGCCTGTGATATCCTGACTGAACTTAGGCTTACCTGCGGCATAGGCATAGGCGGGGGAAGTGCCGAATGTTTCCTCAATGCTGATTTGCTGCAGCGAGCTACCACCTGCCGTCACCGTGGTTGTAACGCGCTCCAGCTCAGCCGTTTCCTCGTAGCTGTAGGCCGTATTGCGGAACAGCACTTCCGTGCCGGAAGCGTTCACATGATAGTCAGCCACCGAAGCGGGGCGAATATCGAAGAAACGAGCCGTAGCGTAAGTGGTGCGAGTTACCTTGGCAAGGCTTGCACCCCAAGGGGATTTTTGCATGGTGATACGACCAAGGGAATCATACTCGTATGCAGTGTAAGCTCCGGCATCGTTTATCATACGCTGAATAAGGTGCTGAGCATTATAGTGGTAATACGTGTTTTGAGCCAACGGCGTGCCATAAGCTTCTGTTTTCTTCACTAAAAGCCAGCCTGCAGGACTGTAGCTGTACACAGATGCTGTTGAGGAAGCAATGTTTTCACCTTTTTTGAGAATCTCAGTCTTGACGAACTGACCATCTGTATTGATGTTTTGTTCATACACTCGTACAATGGCTTCATTCCCCAAACCATTAGTGATGGTAATGCGGCCCGGTTCTTCCGTTCGGGTAATGATATGGGGCGACATCCCCTTTTGCTGACGAGTCATTGTGACAATACGCCCTGTTTCTGTTTCTTGCACAGCGTATCGCGCCGTCTTATAGGGCTCTCCGCTTGTAACCATGGTCGAATCGGCAAGCACAGTTACCTGCTCCGGAGCAAACCAAGAAACCAACACAGAGCCATCGGCTTCTGTCACAATAGAGGTGTAGCCGCTGATTGCAGAATATACAGACTTGATATTGCCATCAACGTCGTGTTCGACAATGGCTTGATTAGCGATATCCTCTGCCGTAGTGATACATCCATTTGCATCAGTGTACGCCGTTACTTTGCCGGATGAAATGGAGAAGGTCAACTTTTGCCCCCCATCATCGTGGAGAATCAGAGTGTCCTCATTCGCCTGTTCTAATTGAAAGCCTGCAATGGCGGTAGAACCGACGGGATGTAAGGCGTTAGTATTCGCCTCTCGGCAAAAACGCAGCACTTGCTCTTTGGGTGTAGTCAGGTAAATGTCGCCATTAGAGGAATCTACGGAAGCAGTCCATGCAAAGGGTGATAGTGATTTGAGGTAACCGCAAGGAGCTGTAGCAGAACGCGCATTGTCGGTTATGGAGCCTCCCTTCAAAACAAATTCTGCGGCAGACATACACTCGTATTTCATAGTAATTGGAAGTTTTTCTACTGCAATGTGCAGTTCGTTACCTTCTTTATCAACACACCCCAAACAATTACAACAAATGCGCACAGATTCGCCCACAATTGGGATGTAATGATCTGACGCAGAAAGTTTTTTTATTTTGAATCGATACAATGCACGGTTGTTAGTTGTGCCATAATCAGGATTGTTGTAAAGATGATGAATAATACGGTAATTACCTTCCGGTAAATATTTATATTCTACTCTTTGCCAATAATCAGCATCATCCAAATGTGTCCACTCTCCTTCAGGTAGTTGAGCTGTGATATTCAATACTTCTTCTGAGTTGTCGGCATTTTCAATCTTAAGAATACCCTCATCGTCAGCGGTCAAGCAAACTTCCAGATAGGCACCACCTTCTTCAATGCTGAATTCTGAGGCGTTAAAGCCCCTATGCCCGTGCGCCCCGGGTGTTTCGTCTACCAAAACATCATTGAAAATCTCTACCCATGCTTCCGGGTGAATATCCGGGAACGTAGAATAATCTACTGCATTGGAATTTTGATTTGCGATGGTGACTGCACTTGCGTCGTCAGTCTGGACAGTAGAGGTGGTATTGGATGTCGTATTCATGACGGTATTGGTGTTGGTTGTGGCACAATCGGTGCCGGAGTTGAGGTTTGCAGAAGCGATAGCTGCTGCGGAGGGGGTGGTAGATTCGGTGTCGCCATCGATTACCGGGGTGTGGTCACAAGAATAGGCCACAGGGGTGCTACCCATGGGGGGTATTTCGGGGCAAGAGTTCTGCTCCTGCACGCCCTCGGAAGCGGGGGCACCGACGGATTGTTTATTGTTTGTTGTCATATTATTTGTTGTATGGTTGGAGGTTAATATTGTTGTTGAGTTGTGGGGTGAAGCCGTTATGGCGTTACGGATTTTATTCCGAGAAATGATGCAGAACGTTGGATTTATTCCTTGAGTGGCGGGGGAAGCATGGCGAGGAGTTTGAGGATATCTTCCTGCGCGGTGGACGGTTTGGCCTCTTGAGCCTCGGCCTTGGCTTCGTCTGCCTGCAACTGTGCCAGTTTGGTGTCTTCCGCCAAGGCCTTAAACTTGTCCGCCTGGGTATATTCTCCGCTGTCGTCGCGAAAAATATCGGCAAGCCAATCGCGCTTTTCGTCGATGCTGAGGTGGCGTTTGCGTCTCATAAGGGCAGGGGGAGGGATTAGTGGGGGCGAGGCATAAAGGAAAAGATGCCGGCTACTGCCTTTTTCCCTTGTTGGGTAAGGCGGTAGATGCACCAGTCTCCGCAAATGTCGGCCACAAGGCCTTCTTGTTTGAGGCGTCGGAGGCAGGCGGTGCAGGTGCCGGGGGTGAGGCCGGTTTGGTGGGCGATGTCGGCAGCGGTTTCCAGCCCGGCCGCAAGGCCGAGCAAAACACGTTGCATGCTTTCGGAGTGCGGCTCATCGGCCAAAGCGCGCAGGAGACGACAGGCAAAATCAATAGCTTTCATTATCAACAAAAAGTAAACTTATTCACAATTGTGCACAAGTGGTGTTACGCATTGGTACTTAGTGTGTGTGGTTGTTTGTTAACGGGGTTATTCACAAAGTTATTCACAATTCTTCGTTATAATGGAGGGGAGATGCACTATGGCGGAGGAGCTTGCGCAGGGGGTGCGAATCGTTGGAGGCGGATTGCACGGCGTTGAAATGAGCAGCTTTGGGGAGAATGAGGCGGTTGTATTCGTCTGTGAGCATTTGGCGTGCCGTGGTGCTGGCGGTAAGGGGGATGCAAAGTTTGCATGCCAGCAGGGTGCATAAGGCCTCGGTAAACAAGGGGTCAAATAGGGCGGGGTCTTCTACATCTGCAATGTAAAGCACGTTGATGTGGGCTTGCGGGCAGAAGATGGAGCGCCCGCGCAGCACCCAAGAGGGGGAGGAGACTTGCAGCACGCGCAGGCAGTTTTGCGGCAGGGTGTGAGATAGCTGCTGCGTTGCGGTGGCTGTGGCGGCGGGCGGGGCCTCTGCGCTGGAGAGGGTGGCGGTTTGTTGGGCGAAGGTCCAGCGGTTGGCGACGAGCACTTCTCGGCGGGCGGGGTGGTAGTGCATGTAGCAGAGCCTGGCGGCAGTGCTTGCGTTGCGGTCTATGGCGGGGAGGGGAGCCTCGCCCAACTTGGCGAGAGCCAGGTTGCAGATGTCGAGTGCGGTTTGGGGTGTAGCGGATGATGGTATCATAGTGTGATGATGTGTGTGGGTGGGGGGGGGGATATGGATTCGGTAAAGAAGCTTACACAAGTTGGGGAGAGATGCAACGGTTTGTTGAACGGCGCATGCACTTTCCGTAAATGAGACAGTGCGTGCGCCGTTTACGAAAAACTTGCCAAGCTGCGAATGGTTGCGTTATGCTGCACGGCATGAGTACGGATGCCCGAACCAATGCATTTTTTATTACACATTTGCCGGCCGCGATGTGGTGGCAGATGTATGCTGCTTGTTGCAAAACCCGCGAGGCGTGTTTGTATACACACCGGAGCTGGTGGTGTTGATGAAGCCGGCAGACAGCAACAAGCCGCAGGAATGGGAGCACTTGGCCGACAGCCCGGAGAATGCAGACGCATGGTATGTGCATTTGCTGGTGGGGCGTTTGGCCTTGGCTCGCAAATTGGCGTGGTTGTTGCCGGCGTATCGCTACCTGTGCTTTCAGCGCGGCTTGCGGCACGCCAAGCCACACCGCTGCAGTTGGGCCCGCATTCGGCTCTGATGATGGGGGGGGGAGAAGGAGCCCCTCATACTTTACCCCTTATTTACACACCGAACAACACATGATACTATTATGGGATTTGCCGTAAAAACACCAAAAGTACCCGCCACCGTAATCTCGGAGCCGCCCGTGGTTGCCGAAACCCACGAGCCGGATGCCGTGGCAGAGCACGAGCAACGAGCGGCCCGCCGCAAGGGCTTGCTTTCCACCATTCTTTCCGACAGTAGCCGCAGCAAAGGCATGCAAGCCGCCGCGACGAACGCCGAGCAAACAACCCTTGGGTAACGCGCAGCCGACGATGAAACAAGATAGCCTTTTAGCCGCCTACCAAGCACTGTGTGCGGCAAGAGCCCCATGGGAGAGTTGGTGGCAGACCTTGCGCCGCCATGTGCTGCCGGCCCGCATGTGCGAGGATACCAACAACGGAGATGCCGCCGCCACCGCGCACGACTCCGGCGACACCACAGCCATAGAGGCCTGCCGAAAATTGGCCGGCGGGCATATGAGTTACATTTGCCCCAATAACGAAATGTGGTTTAAGTGGGAATCTCCCACCCCCGGCAGTAGCGACGAGGCGGACTCCTGGTACGCGCGGTGCTCCGAAATAGCAAACCGAGAGTTGGCACTGAGCAATTTTTATACAGAGCTGCATGAATGCTTTTTAGACCGCGTAGCTTTGGGCACGGGCAGCCTCTTTTGCGGCAATACACGCCGCGGCAGCCTGTTGTTTAAGCATGTGCCCTGCGGGCAGTTTGTGTGTGCCGAGAACGATGAGGGCGTGGTGGATACCTACATGAGAGAGTTTACCTTTACCCCGCATCAGGCAGCGGCTCACTTTGGCCTCAAAGCCCTGGGGCCGCGTGCTAAAGAGCTGGCCGCCCAAGCCCGCAGCGAGCACGAAGGCTGTCTGCGTTTTATCCATGCCGTACGCCCCAGGGATAAACGCGACCCCCGCAAAGATACCGCCCGCCACATGCCGTGGCAAAGTATTTATTACAGCTTGGACGACCATTGCGTGGTAGAGGAAAGCGGTTACCGCGAAATGCCTTACATGGTAACGCGCTTCCTGAAGTGGGGCGAAAGCCCGTATGGGCTGGCCCCGGCACGCTTGGTGTACTCCGACATCCGCCAGGCGCAGTTCCTCAACCGCATCTTAGATATGCTGGGCGAGGTAGCGGCTTTCCCCCGCATTTTGGAGCTGGCCAACCAAGTGGGCGAGGTAGATTTGCGAGCCGGCGGCAGAACCCTCATCAGCCCGGATAGCGCCAGCCTCGGTTTCCCCCGAGAATGGGCCACCCAAGGCCGCTACGACATTGGGATGGACCGCCTGCGCGCAAAACAGGAAGCCATTAACCGCGCGTTCTTTATACCGATGCTGGAGTTGTGGGGCGAGCGCAAAGCCCAACTTACGGCAGCCGAGGTATACGCCAGGGAGAATGAGCGCGTGATGCAGTTTTCTCCCTCCTTTACCCTATTTACCTGCGATTTTCGGCCGCTGATGGAGCGCGTGTTTGCACAATTGTTCCGGCTGGGCAAGTTTCCGCAGCCTCCGGCCGGAGTAGTGAAGCCGGATGCCCGAGGCGAAGCCGCCGTAGCCGTGCCGCATGTGGTGTACCAAGGGCGCATCGCCATGGTATTGCGGCGCATGCGCTCCGAAGGGTTGGAGCACACCTTGGCACGGTTGCAACAACTGTTGCCCTTGGATGCCGGGCTGGCAGACCATGTGGATTTGGATAAAGTATTTCGTTTATCGGCGAGGTTAGATGGAATACCGGAGGAAGCGTTGCGGGCAGAGCACCGTGTGAAACGCATCCGGAAGGAGAGAGCGCAAGCCGCAGTTGCGGCTTCGGACGGGGAGCAGCCTGCAGGCGAGTACTCGGTAGGTGGAGATGCCGGCCCACCACTGCCGCAGCTGCTCCCCGGTTATGATGCCGCTACGGCACTTTCCCCTCAACTTAACCCGGCCCCCGGCATATGATATTACCACCACCTAACCCGCAAGCGGTAGAGCGTGCCCGTGCAGAACGGCAACGCCTGCTGGCCGTATTCGGCACTGCCGAGGGGCAGCAGGTGCTGGCCGATTTGGAGCGCCGATTCGAAACGGATTTGCCCGTCTTTCAAGGCAAAGCCGGTAGTTACGACGCCTTGGATGCCATGCGCCGCGATGCCCACAGAGAAGTTTTCCTCGTGATACGTTGCCAGCTGGAGCTGGCACGCAAGGAAACCACACCCACCCCACACACCATATAATATATGAGCATACAACAACATGATACTGAAGAAACGCGAGCCCAAGAGCAATCCGCCTCGCAAGACTCGCCGACCGTAAAAACTGCTGCCCCTGTTGCCCCTGCGGCGCCGGAGCCGCAAGCCGCCCCGGCCGCCCCAACGCAGCCCCCGCCCGCCGAGCAGCCGCAGCCTTTGCCCCCGCTTACCGATGCCCAAGGTGCTTTTGCCCCCGAGTGGTTTAACCGTTTTGAGGAGCTGCAGCCCTATGCCGCCACGCTGGCAAAGTTTCGGCGTCCGGAGGCATTGGCCAAAAGCTACGCCAACTTGGAGCGCCTGCGGGGCTACCCGGACTCGCCGGACTCTCCGCGCATGGAGGCTTTTCGGCGTGCGGTAGGCTTGCCGGAGTCCGGGCAGGACTACACGCTGCCACGCCCAGACAACACGCCCGATGAGATTTGGGACGATGCCCTGGCGGCCTCCCTGGCCCAAGTGGCGCACCGCTATGGCGTGCCCGCCCCTGCCATGGCCGCCCTTTGCGAGCATTACGCCCAAGAAGGCCGCTTAGCCGTGCAGTCTGCACGCTTGGCAGAGCAAGAGGCCGTACAACAGGCAGAGGCAGATTTGCGCGCCGATTGGGGCCGCCGCTACGAGGATAATATGCAGGCGGTGGGTGCAACTTTGCACACGCTGGGCGAGCGCGCCGGAATTAACGTAGCCGCACTGGCAGAAAACCCCGCCCTGCGCGCCAATGCAGACTTTGCACGCCTGATGCTGGCCGCCGCCTCTTTGGTGGAGGAAGCCCCCATGCACACCGGCTCGCCTCTTAACGCGCAAGACGAAGCCCGCCGCATCGTACAAGACCCCACCCACCCGCTGCACGAGGCTTACATGCGCACCTCTCACCCCCGCCATCAATTTGCCAACGAGCAATACGACCGCCTTGCCTTTGGCAAATAGATGATTGCCGGCGGTTACGTTATGATTATTCATATTCCCCCCGGTAGCTTGCACCGTCTTGCTACCGGGGCTTTGCCATTATTTAGGTCATGTTGGTGGGGAGGGGGAGGATGCTTAAAGGGGGAAATTTTGTCATTTGTGGGGAGAATTCGGGCCGGTTGGGGATTATATGCTTGCGTTGGGGGTTGAAACTGTGTAAAATAAACGCGAACGCGCGTAGCGGCATGCTGCGCTGTAGCGTTCGGAAGGGCAGGGTAGCTTAAGAACCCTGCCGCAAGCCAAGGGAGGAGCTCGCCGGTTCCGTTTCTCCTGCGGTGAAGCAAGGAGCCGGCACAAGAAGATAGAAAAAAGACAAAATGAGTATACATTCCGTATCGTGCGCCGTAGGCGCTAATCCTATCACCATCGAAACAGGTAAAATTGCACGTCTGGCAGATGGAGCCGTGACGGTTCGTTGTGGTGATACCGTGGTGCTTGTTACCGTAGTGAGCGCCACTAAGATTAAAGAGGGGCAGACCTTCTTCCCCTTGTCCGTAGAGTATAAAGAGAAGGCAGCCGCAGCCGGCATGTTCCCGGGGGGCTACTTTAAGCGTGAGGGTCGCCCGACGGAGAAGGAGATCCTGACCTGCCGCATGACGGACCGCCCGCTGCGTCCGATGTTCCCCAAGGGCTATTTCTACGACACGCAGGTGATTTCCCTGTTGATGGCCGCAGACGGCGAGAACGAGCCCGATATTCTTAGCATCAACGGCGCATCTGCCGCTTGTGTTATCTCCGACCTCCCCTTTGCAGAGCCCGTGGGGGCTGTGCGCGTGGGCCGCATTAACGGCCAATTTGTTATCAACCCCACCAACAGCCAGCGTGCGGAATCCGACCTCGATTTGGTTTATGCCGGTTCTAAGGACCAGGTGATCATGATAGAAGGCTCTGCCGACGAATTGCCGGAGGAAGACTTTATTGCAGCCCTGCGCTACGCCCAGGAGAATGTGGCCAAGATTTGCGCTGCCCAGGAAGAGCTGCGCGGCCTTTGCGGCAAACCCACCCGCGAGTACGAGCTCACCTTGGCTAAGCCCGAGCTGCTCGAGATTGGCTACCAAGTGGCCGGCGACCGCATCGAAGATGCCATCTATGCCCCCAATAAGATACAACGCCAGAAGCAGGTGGGGGCCCTCCGCGATGAGGTGGAGGCCAAGATTAAGGAGGCTTACCCCGAGGCTACCGACTTTGATGTGGAGCAGGTGTTTGAGTACATTCAGAAAAAGGCTTTCCGTATCTCTATTATGGAGCAGGGTAAGCGTGCAGACGGCCGTGCTATCAAGCAGTTGCGCCCCTTGTCTGCAGAGGTGAATGTGCTGCCCAGCGTGGTGCATGGCTCTGCCCTCTTCTCCCGTGGCGAAACCATGTCCATGTGCTTGGCTACCCTCGCCCCCATGGAGGAGAAGCAATACCTTGATAACTACACCGGCTCGGTGGATGAAAAACGCTTTATCCTGCACTACAACTTCCCCCCGTTCACCGTGGGCGAGACCGGCCGTTTCGGTGGGCAGAACCGCCGCGAGATTGGCCATGGTGCCTTGGCAGAGCGCTCCATTGCCCCGGTTATTCCCGCAGAGGCGGATTTCCCCTACGCCATCCGCGTATCCTCCGAGATTATGGAATCCAACGGCTCTACCTCCATGGCATCCGTTTGCGCCGGCACGCTTTCCCTGCTGGCGGCCGGTGTGCCGTTGAAGCGCCCGGTTTCCGGTATCTCCGTTGGTTTGGTGACGGAGTTTGAGAACGAGGGCGACCGCGAGCCCAAGCGCTACGAGACGCTGCTGGACATCATCGGCTCCGAAGACTTCTACGGCGATATGGACTTCAAGCTTTGCGGCTCCGAGGTAGGTGTAACCGGTTACCAGCTGGACCTTAAACTGCCCGGCATCCCGCTCTACATCTTGGAGGACGCCATTCACCTGGCACGCAAGGGCCGTTTGGATGTGCTGGCTACCATGAATGCCTGCATCTCCGCCCCGCAGAAGATGAGCCCCAATGCCCCGCGTATCGAGTCCACCAGCATTCCGCAAGACCGCATCGGCGAGCTCATTGGCCCCGGCGGTAAGAATATTAAGGCATTGCAGGCCGAAACCGGTACCGACATCAACATCGAGGAG
>SUVM01000071.1 GCA_015062015.1 Akkermansiaceae bacterium
CCCTTCGGCTCATCTGCCGCCCACTCCGCGTGCCGCGTCGGGGCTCGTTTTGATTTTTTGCTCCTAGCAGGGGCTGCGCTCACGTTGTTCGCTTAGCCCCTGCCTAAATTATTTCGCCCCCATTCGGGGGCTTAGGGCTGCGGCTCGCATTCGCTCGCAGGTTTCTACAACACCCAACCCATGCGGTAAACACGGAACCTAATTCCCCTTTTTCGAGGGAAATTCTGCGTTTTCTCCGTTTTTTTCCGAAAATTCTTGACATAGCTCTACCTAATTGCTAGAATACTTGTACCGAAACTTAGAGTGCACTCTATTTTTTTCTACGGAAAAGAGGGGTGCAAATAGTAAGGAACCCAAAGAACTACATACCAACATGAAAGTACGTAACATACTGCTTGCAGCTCTGTTTGCTGCTCCGGCCATGGCCGGTACACCCGCCACCACAACGGTGGATCCGCTTGTAACAGAGCCCGCTCTCTCTGCAAAGCGTTTATCAGGCTCCTTAACCTTAGGTTATGATTCTAACTACACCGGCCGCGGCTATGTGGTATCCCACTCCGTAGCGGAAGGCGACAGCGTTGTATACGGTGCTCTTAAGTTCAACTACGACATCGGCAAATACAGCAAGTATTGGACCCTCGGCCACACCATCGCCTACCATATACCCACCTCCGGTCACAGGCTTTATGGCAACCCGGATATGAGCCCCATTGGGGCTTATCATGCCGGTGTGGAGGCCGGTAAGGCTCCCGCCGGTATTACAGACCCTGCACTACAAGCAGATATTGGTCAACAGGTAATCGACGCGCGCGGCACCAGCAAGATCAAGGAAGCCAACATCGAGAACCAGTTCACCCTTATTACCGAGGCTAAGTACACTCGCGAGAAGTGGAACGTGGCATTTGGCCATAGCTTCATCCACGGTGGTTTGCTGGGTGTTATGGCCAAACACTATCGCGACCAGGGTGCTTCTTGCGTGAACGAGGTATTCATCGCCCCGGAGTGGACCCCCTACCAGTGGTTGAGCGTAGGTGTTAAGACCAGCCTTTCCTTCCAGGGTATCCAGGGTTGGTGGTTCGAGCCGCATGTAACCGTTAAGTTCCCCATCTACGGCAAGCCTGCAACAGAGGGTTCCGTGCTGGGTGTTGTAAGCTTCAATATGAGCGCTACGGCAGACTACTTTGCAGACCCCTACAACGCATGCTCCAACGGCACCCAGGCATTCTGGATCAAGCTTTCCACCCCCTGGTTTGTTAAGGAGAACATCATCGTAACCCCCTCCGTCAGCTTCAACTGGCTGGGTAAGGGCGGTATCAAGGCCAACAAGGGCTCCGAGTTCCGCAAGTATACCGATAACCCCACCATGGTTCCCTTCCGCAACTTCGGTGTTGTTGCCGGTATCAGCGTCACTTACACATTCTGATAAAAAACCGGATTTTTATCTGGTAAAACGCAAAAGAGCTGCTATAATAACAAACAGCTCCTGAGTGCGAGGCAGGAGCCGCCCCCGTGGGTCAAAACCGCAGGGCGGCTCTTATACCTTATGCAACACACCTATTCACACTCTCAAAAAATATTATTATGGCCGGTCTCAATGTACACGGACAAGAAAACATCGTCAAGCCGGGCTTTTACATGCCCAACCGCATTAGCATAGAAGCCGGCAAGGCTTTGCACCATTTGTTGGATGGCAAGGTATGCTATTTGGTGGACCCGACATTCCCGCCGTCGGACGATATCATGAACTTCCTTAAATCCAAGGAAGTGGATATAGAGTACTTCGATTTTCGCCACACCACATCCCGCGCCGTACGCGAGCAGATTTTAGGCCGTATGGAGGCGGGGATGAGCGTGGTATTCCTGCCCGGGCAGGTAGCAAAAACGCGCGGCACATATAGCGATGTGCCCTCTCCCTTCCTGCGCCATGTGGGTAGCTTGCACATTTCCCCCATCCCCTTGTTCCTGGGGCATTACGGCAACTCCGTCAATACACTGTACAGAGAGCAGGCAGACCCGGATTGCCACGAGGAGTTCTGCATTTTGCCCAAGCTGGCCTCCGGCCCGCAAACCGGCGAGCGTCTGATGGCTGTTTGGTTAGAGAAAGGCGCAGAGCTTTTTGCGGCACAACCTTTCTTGGATACGTCTCTGACCACCAACTTGGTAAAGGCCATGAAAGCCAACCCCAAGGTAGAGGTGATAGATGGCATGACGGGCAGCGCGTTGCCTAACTTTAAGGCATTGGGCGTCAGCATGGCCGTGGCAAAAATGCTGCGCAAGAGAGACGATAAGCGCATAGGCGTTATTTTGCCGCCCGGAGCCGGTGGCGTCATTGCCACCCTCAGCTGCCTGTTGGCCGGCATTACCCCGGTGATGATCAACTACGCTACCTCTGCCGCCGCCTTCGAGAGCACCGTGCGCCAAGCCGGGCTTAAGACCTTTATTACGGCTAAGAAGTTCATGCAAAAACTGCCGCAGTTCCCCTGGCCGCCCAAAGAGCAACTCATTTTGGTGGAAGACCTGCTGCAAAAGACCTCCAAGCTCACCCTCATTTCTAACGTGTTGACGGCAAAGATGGCCCCGGCCGCCCTCATTTGCAACATGTTCAAGACGGATGCCCGCCATGGCAATGACGAGGCCGTGATGCTCTTTACCTCCGGCTCCAGCGGAGAGCCCAAAGGCGTGGCCCTGACGCACCGCATGGTGTTGGCCAACGCTGCACAATGCGCCTGCCGTTTGGATTTGACGGACTGCCGTTTCCTGGCCAGTTTGCCCATTTTCCACAGCTTTGGCCTCACCGTTACCATGGTGCTGCCCTTGCTGACGGGGTGCACGGTATGCTCTTACCCCAACCCCACCGATGCCCGTACCCTCAACGAGCTCATCGTCAAACACCGCCTCAGCTTGGTGTGCGCCACACCCACATTCGGCCGTGCCATGCTGCGCCGTGCAGATGCCAATACCTTCAAGAGCGTACGCTACTTCGTGCTCGGTGCAGAAAAATTGCAGCCCGATTTGGAGCAGGAGTTTATAGACAAATGCGGCATCCAACCGCTGGAGGGCTACGGCCTTACAGAAACCTCTCCGGTTATTGCGGCCAACATGCCTAATGCAGAGCCCATCCGCTCCTCCAAGTTCTTTGTACCCGGCACCGTTCGCCCCGGCGTGGGGGCCATGTTGCCCGGCATTGCCATCCGCATTACCGATGTGGACGACGACAACAAGGAGCTCCCGCTTACAGAGCGCGGCATGATTTGGTTTAAGGGGGCCAACGTCTTTGGCGGTTATGTCTCTCGCCCGGAGATGAACAAGGAAATCTTCCGCGACGGGTGGTTCAAAACCGGAGATATCGGCAGCATGGACCTCAACGGCTTCATCACCTTGGGTGGCCGTCTCTCGCGCTTCTCCAAAATCGGCGGCGAAATGGTGCCGCACGAGGGTGTGGAGCTCGCGCTCTCTCAAGCCTTTGGCCTCAGTGCCGAGGAGGGTGTGCAAATCGCCATCACCGGCGTGAGCGACCCGCAGAAGGGCGAGGCCCTGGTGCTGCTCTCTGCCATGCCGGACCACCGCCGCACCTCCGAGGAAAAGGAAATCCTGACATCCATCCGCAACCTGATGCTCGAGCGCCAAATCCCCACCCTTTGGGCACCCAAGTACCTCGTGCCTGTGGAAGCCATCCCCACCTTGGCTACCGGTAAGCTGGACCTCCGGGGTTGCAAGCTCCTGGCAGAAGAAGCCCTCAACATCCGCGCTTAACACGCGCACACCATACCAAAAAATGCTGCGGCTCGGGAGCGAGCCGCAGCATTAAAAATTTAATCAAAAATCAAAAATCAAAAATTAAAAATCCACAATCACATACACATCCCGCCGTCGCACACCAGCACTTGGCCGGTCATATAGCGTGCTTCGTCGGATGCAAGGAAGAGGGCGCAGTTGGCAATATCCTCCGGCTTGCCCATATCTTTGAGGGGAATGCGGGAGAGCAGGGCCTCCTTGGCCGCCTCGGGGATGGCATCCGTCATTTCCGTGGCAATGAAGCCCGGGGCAATGGCATTGCATGTTACCTTACGGCTGGCCAGCTCTTGCGCCATAGACTTGGTAAAGCCAATAACACCCGCCTTGGAGGCAGAGTAGTTGGCCTGACCCACATTGCCCGTAAGCCCCACAATGGAGCTCATGTTGATGATGCGCCCGGCGGGGCTCTTCATCAGCGTGCGCTGCAAGGCTTTGACAAACAGGAAAACACTCTTCAGGTTCGTGTCCATCACCGCATCCCAATCGCTCTCCTTCATTCGCATCAGCAGCGTGTCTTTGGTAATGCCGGCATTGTTTACCAAAATATCTATCGCGGGGTACTCTGCCAAAATTTCCTTAACGCAGGCCTCTACCGCTGCGGCATCCGCCACATCACACGGAAATGCCTTGCAGCTCCCCGGAAAATCCGCATTAATGGCATCTGCCGCCCCGCCGCAAGAGGCCGGATTGCGCGATATGAGTATCACCTTGGCACCTTCCTCGGCAAAGCGGCGTGCCACTGCATTGCCGATGCCGCGCCCGGCACCGGTCACTATAGCTGTTTTTCCTGCAAGTCGGTTCATAGTACCATGATTCTACCCTAGAGTTTGCTCTAACGCAAGGAAAAAACGTATTCACGCCTATTATTTTTCGCAGGGTAGGGATAAGGCGTACCGCCGGCCGGGTGGGGGCGTGTGCGGGGTGCGGCGCGCGCCCTCATCATGCGTCATCCTCTAAATGTATGCTTGCAATCCTAAAAAATAAGCGTATAATGCTGCGCGTAAGTTTCAATTTTGCATAGGACATCATGAACACGGTACGCACATTTACAACAGGCCAAGGTACAGAGGGCAAGTATTACTCCCTCCCCGCGCTGGCGGAAAACGGTTATACAAATATTGCGCGCATGCCGATATCTCTGCGCATCGTACTGGAGAGCCTGATGCGCAACTGCGACGGGCTTAAAGTAACGGAGCAAGACGTAGCCAACCTTGCCGCTTGGGATGCCAAGGTCCCCGGCAACTACGAGATTCCCTTTACCGTGGCACGCATCATCCTGCAAGACTTAACGGGTGTACCCTTATTGGTGGACTTAGCGGCCATGCGTGCCGCCGTGCAGGATTTGGGGGCAAACCCCGCCGCCATGGAGCCGCTGGTACCCGTCGATTTGGTGGTGGACCACTCCGTGCAGGTGGACTGGGCAGGGTTCCCCGGTGCGTACCAAAAGAACCTCACCCGCGAGTTCGAGCGCAATACAGAGCGCTACGAGTTCCTGAAATGGGGGCAGCAAGCCTTCGAAACCTTCTCCGTAGTACCCCCCAGCACCGGCATTGTGCACCAAGTGAATTTGGAGCACTTGGCCCGCGGCGTGATGGAGCAAAACGGCGTCTACTACCCGGATACCTTGGTTGGTACAGACTCCCACACCACCATGATCAACGGCTTGGGCATTGTTGCCTGGGGCGTCGGCGGCATCGAGGCAGAGGCCGGCATGCTGGGCCAACCCGTCACCTTTTTGGTGCCGGAGGTAGTGGGCGTGCACCTTTGCGGCAAATTGCAAGAGGGCGTAACGGCAACGGATTTGGCCCTGCACGTTACCAAAATGCTGCGCGCACATGGTGTCGTGGGCAAATTTGTAGAGTTCTTTGGCGAGGGGGCAGAGGCCCTCTCTTTGCCGGACCGCGCCACCGTAGCCAACATGGCCCCGGAATACGGTGCCACCATGGGCTTCTTCCCCGCAGATGCTACCAGTGCTGCCTACCTGCGCGCCACCGGCCGCAGCGAAGCGCATGTAGCCACCTATGAGGCCTACCTGAAAGCTCAAGGCATTTTCGGCATGCCCCGCAAGGGAGACATCGATTACTCCACCGAGCTGGAGCTGGACTTGGGCAGCATTGTGCCCGCCGTGGCAGGCCCCAAACGCCCGCAAGACCACATCGCCCTTACCGCCCTCAAGAGCAGCTTTGCCGCCTTGTGCGAAAAAACATACGGCCACCCCCAAAAGAAAGAGGGCGTTGCCGTAACCATGCAGGGCGATGCCGGCAACCCGGATGCCGCCACCACCCACAACGTGCAACTGCAAGACGGCTCCATCCTCGTAGCCGCCATTACCAGCTGCACCAACACCAGCAACGACAGCCTCATGCTGGCCGCCGGCCTGCTGGCCAAAAAAGCCGCCGCCCTCGGCATGCGCGTGCCTGCCCACGTTAAAACCTCCATTGCCCCCGGCAGCCGCATTGCCGCGCGCTACTTCGAGAACAACGGCCTTACCGCCGCGTTGGATGCCATCGGCTTCTCCATCGTCGGTTATGGCTGCGCCACCTGCATCGGCAACTCCGGCCCGCTCAACCCCGCCATAGAGCAAGCCGTTGTAGAGCAAGACCTCGTCTCCTGCTCCGTGCTGTCGGGCAACCGCAACTTCGAGGCTCGCATCCACTCCCACGTTAAGGCCAACTTCCTCATGTCGCCCCCGCTCGTCATCGCCTTTGCCCTTGCAGGGCGTGTGGATATCGACACCGCTACCGAGCCGCTCGGCTCCGCTGCAGACGGCTCCCCCGTCTACCTGAAAGACATTTGGCCCGGCAGTGCAGAAATTGCCGCCGCCCAAGCCAACGCTGCCTCCCCGGCAGACTACACCGCCAGCTACGCCAACGTTGTGCCCGAGTGGAGCCGCGTCAGCGCCCCCACCGGTGCCACCTTTGCGTGGAACCCCGGCTCCACCTACATTCACCGCCCCCCCTTCTTTGAAGGATTCAACGGGCAGAAAGGCGACATTGCAGACATTTGCGGCGCCCGTGCACTGGGCATCTTCGGGGATTGCGTCACCACAGACCACATCTCCCCCGCCGGTGCCATCAAACCCACCGGACCTGCCGGCCAATTCCTTGCTGCCGCCGGGGTAAAGCCGCGAGACTTCAACACCTTCGGCTCCCGCCGTGGTAACGACCTGGTGATGGCTCGCGGCACCTTTGCCAACGTGCGCATCAAAAACCTGCTCACCGAGGGCGTAGAGGGCGGCTATACACTCTACTTCGGCAACCGCCCCGTCAGCGAGCCGGATACCTCCATCTGCGCCCCCTGTGGTACACCCACCTTTATTTATGATGCCGGCATGGCTTATAAAGCGGACGGTGTGCCCGGCATCGTCATTGGCGGAGAGGACTACGGCATGGGCTCCAGCCGGGATTGGGCGGCCAAAGGCACCGCCCTGTTGGGTGTCCGCGCCGTTATTACCAAGAGCTTCGAGCGCATCCACCGCAGCAACCTCATCGGCATGGGCGTATTGCCCCTCAACTTTGCCAACCCGGCAGACTATGACCGCGTTAAGCACCTTAAGGATGCCACCTTCTCCATCACCGGCCTGAGCAACGACATGCCTCCCCGCGCCCACGCCACCCTCATCGTGCAACCCGCCGGGCAACCCGCGTTCGAGCTGCCCCTTATCGTACGCATCGACACCCCCATCGAAAAAGAATACTTCCGCGCCGGCGGTATTCTGCAATATGTGCTCACGCGCTATTGTTGAGAGTGTGTCATAAGCCCCCCCCCTCTCCCACACACACTGTGGCGGCGCAAGCCGCCACAATCTTTAGAGCCCGTTAGGGCGACAGCCGGTAGCCCGGGGTAAAGCGAGCCAACGGCGAGCGCAACCCCGGGTATGGGATACAATCATATAGGAGCCCCGGAAGGGGCGACAGCGTACCCGATGGGCGTAAGCCCGGAGATTCCGCTTGCCATATTGCGGTACCGCCGCATTATATAAAAAATCAAAAATTAAAACTCGCATCCGCGCGTATTGCCGCCTCTTCCCGTAAAAAAATAGCACAAATTTGCCCCAATGGTAAATTTACGCTTGACTTAAAGCCCGATATTGGTAGACTGGTAACGTTATCACACTTTAACCTTCTCACATCAACATGAAAAAGTTTTTTTCTATTCTCCTGACTGCTGCTTTGGTCTTGGTGTCTGTTCCCAGCTGCGGTGGTGGCGGCGGAAGCAATCCTACCCGAGTAACGGCTCCTGAGTTTGCCCGAGGTGCTAAATACATTATGCTGGGCAATGGTTTAGCAGGTACCCTTTTCATCGTTCCTGAAAAGAACTATACAGGCTATAAGCCTGAGACTATTTCTTATCATCCGAACGGTGAGCCGCAACAGGAAAAAACAGGTGCAGTACAAGGCTCTATTGGTGTAGGTGTTAAAGGCGGAACAGATTGTACATTCGGTTATGTATGTAACTACAATGAAGAAGGTGTTCCGACAGATGCAGAGTTGACCATCAGCACCATTCAATCTGCACAGGACAAACAAACTCTTGTTGAATTCTTCAACGAAGCCACGCCTGATGATGGTGAGCAAGCTGTAGACCTCCGTGGCGTGGTGACTATTAACATCGATTATGAAGCCGGTGCTTTCACGATGAAGGTGCGAGCAGGTGTGGATGACGATGATGCTGAGGGCGATGCGGATCCTGATCCGGATAACGTTGCCGAAAGAGAAGATACTATTACGGTTGACGGTCAGGTTGTTGTGCAGTTCCGTTAAAGCAACATACTTCCCCTTTTTCCCCACACGCAACCACCCAATCGGGTGGTTGCCCGTTTTTAGCCCGAAAAAGGTATTGACGGGCGGGGTAAGGAGGGCGTATAATGGGGAGGAACTAACAGACAGGCGAAACGAGCATGAGAACAAGCATCATTACAGGCATTATTATAGGGTTGGCACCGGCATTATTGGTATCTTGCGGGGATAAAGAGCCGAGTGAAGTCATTAATGTGCAACAGCAGCAACAGCAAAAAACGGCAGATATGCAGGCTGCACGCGCCAAATTGCAGGAGAAAGGGTACGAGTTTACGGAAGCCGGCTTTTTGGCCATGCTCCATGGCGATTGCCAAGCCGAGATTTTGGATTTGTACCTCAAAGCGGGTGTGCCCGTTTCGCCGCAAATTTTGTTTGACGTCGTGAACCGAATAAGCGTAGCCCCCAATGATACACGCCGTGCCGAGTTGCTGAAATGCGTGGAGGTGCTCATTAAAAACGGCGTAAATGTTAACGCTGCGGATGCAACCGGCACTACGGCATTGCACTTAGCGGCTAAAAGCTGGTGCCCGGAGGCTGCCAAAATGCTTTTGGAAGCCGGTGCAGACCGCAAAGCCGTTAACAAACAAGGTGCCACGCCGGATGTATATGCTTTTGGGGCCGATATGCGTGCCGTGTTTGGTTTGGAAAAAATAGAGATAATTCCCGGTGCAACCAAACTGCCCGAGCCGCCTGCTGCCGAGCCTGCTCAAGAATCCGCTTTACCGGTGCTCCCGGCAGAGGAGGAGGCTGCCGTGCTTCCCTCCGCCGAAGAAACATTGTTGCCGTAGTGTTGTCACTATCTTTCATCTAACTGCCGCAAGGCCGTTTTTTCACCAAGCCGCCTTACGGCGGCTTTTTCATTGCGCGCAACGGTTGGAGGTTTATACTCGCTTCGCTCGTAGAGGGGGGGGACTTACACCCCCTTTTTATCCCCCCAAATGGCAACGTGGAGGCGGTCCCCATAGCGGACATGCTGTTGTAGGCACAAATCCACCACGGCGGGGCGAGCATTTTGCAAGGCTTGTGTTGTGGTGGCACAAGGCATCAGGATGATGCGCTCTTGGGGGAGGTGTAAGGCAGCGATTTCCGGCCAATCGGCGGCAGAGCGCACCACAAATTTAAACCAGGCGCGTTGCGTTGCAGCAAAAGCAGCCAGTGCGGCTGTATGGATGCCGCGCCCTGCATTGCCCGAGTGTTGCAATTTGGGTGAAACATTCCATTGGTTCACCCGCTGCAGCAAGGCGGGGGAGGGGGGCACGGTGCCGTTGGTTTCTACTTCTATAAAAAGGTGTTGGGGTAACAGGCTTAACAATAGCTCCAGCGCGGCGGTTTGCAACAAGGGCTCGCCGCCGGTAAGCACCAAGTTATTGCACTGAAAGGCTGTGATGCGGGCTGCCAGCTCTGCCTCGGGTACCTCGGTACCGGCACCCCAACTGTATGGGGTGTCGCACCAAGAGCAGCGCAAATTGCAACCGGCTAAGCGCAAAAAGACAGCGGGAGTGCCGGCGCGTACTCCTTCCCCTTGGATGGAGTAAAATAGCTCGATATCCGAATTCAGGCGTGCAATCTTCATGCGTGTGTGGTATAGTCTTGCTGTTCGGGCGTGTTATAGCGTAATATTGCCCATCTGTCAACCTTTCCTTTTACATTCTGTTTATGAGCCATTGTACTCCGTACCGCGTTTTGTTTGTCTGTTTAGGTAATATTTGCCGCAGTCCGGCGGCGGAAATTATTGTTAAGGCCGAGCTGGAGCGTGCCGGGCTGCAACGTTGCGTGCAGGTGGACTCTTGCGGCACGGCTTCGTACCACATCGGCTCTCGGCCCGATTCTCGCATGCTTGCGGCGTTGGAGCGCGCCGGGTACAGCTATGGCGGACACCGCGCGAGGTGCTTCCGCCGTGCGGATTTTTCGGAATTTGACCTCATTATTCCCCAAGACCATAGCAACGAGGAAGATATTTTGGCATTGGCTCGCGACGCTGCCGATGCCGCTAAGGTGAAAGGGATGTGGCATTGGTTTGATGCAGCAGAACCCGAGCGCGATGTGCCCGACCCCTATTACGGCGGTCCCGCCGGGTTTGATGCTGTTGTGGCTTTGCTCTCTCGCGCCGCCGTTCATTTGGTACAACAAATACAAAGTACAAAGGACAAGGAATAAAGTACAAAGTGAAGATGGGGTGAGGGCCCGTATTTGATGGCTGCAAAGCGAACAATGAAGTTCTCCTCCCGCGAACCGCAGGTTCGCCGAATTCTTGAGCCCCGGGGCGTTTTCACATTTTGCGCTACCATGAAAAACAACTCTGCCGAGTTGTGGTGAAAAATGCTTCGCATGGTGAAAAATTCGGCACTGCGTCAAAAAAGTCGCGTGAATGACGGGGAGGTTAGCTGCCTGAGTTTGAGGCGGAGATAATCAACGGAAGGTAGTCCTCGGGTTTTGAGTTGGATGCGGGCAATCATCGAGTTCATC
>SUVM01000072.1 GCA_015062015.1 Akkermansiaceae bacterium
TGATGCACGGCAACCCCTACCTCAAGACCATCGACCGCGAGGAAGAAGGCTTGGGCTTCAACGCGATTTGCGGTGGTTTCCAAGGGCAGCGTCACTGGACAGACTTCTACCCCAACGGCGACATGGCAGAATCCCTGCTCAACAGCACCTTCGACTGGAACGGCCCGCGCGAAGCAATTCCCTTTGCTACGGAGAATGACGCCATGAACGGCGTTTGCATGCTCCTGCTGCACCAGCTTACCGGCCGCGCCGCCTGCTTCTCCGACATCCGCACCTACTGGAGCCCGGCTGCCGTCAAACGCGTAACAGGCTACACCATGGAAGGCTTGGCCAAAGATGGCATCATGCACCTCATCAACTCCGGCTCCACCGCACTGGACGGCAACATGCACTCCACCGCCCCCGATGGTACCCCCATCATGAAGAAGACCGGCGAAACCACGCAGGCCGACATCGAGGCGATGATGGGTGCATCCGAATGGTGCCCGGCCAACCGCGAATACTTCCGCGGCGGTGGCTACTCCCTGCACTTCGTATCCAAGGGTAATGTTCCCGTCACCATGATTCGCATGAACCTGGTGAAAGGCCAAGGCCCCGTGCTGACGATTGTAGAAGGCTGGACTTGCGACCTCCCGCAAGAGGTAAACGATAAGCTCGACCAACGCACTGACCCGGGTTGGCCCACCACTTGGTTTGCCCCGCGCCTTACCGGCAAAGGCGGCTTTAAGGATGTTTACACCGTTATGGCCAACATGGGGGCTAACCACGGTGCTTGGACCTACGGCCACATCGGCGCAGACATCATTACTCTGGCCTCCATGCTCCGCATCCCCGTATATGCCCACAACGTTCCCGAAGACAAAGTATACCGTCCCGCCGCTTGGGACCTCTTCGGTACTGCAGACCCCGAGGGTGCAGACTTCCGCGCCTGCGCTAACTTCGGTCCCATCTACGGGAAGTATTAACCCCCCCTCCTTTATGCCCTGCCGGAGCACTTAACCGGCAGGGCATAAGCTTCTATCCGCCTAAATGCACCCCAAATATAAAAAAATTTACTGCTGTACCCCGGTAGCTTTTCACGCTAACGATGGGTTCTGGATTCGAGACACAGGGTTGATTTCAAACACTCTGCGAACTATGGGTGTAGAAAGCAAATGCATCATGCCTTTGCCTCATTACGAGGATGATCAAAATGAGCATCTCATCCGCACCGAATATAAAAACCTCAAATCCACAGCATGGTGGAAAAGCTTAGGCATAGATGCTGTTGTTCTATACTCCTGGGGGGCACCTAGATATCTACCCATTGCACGCGCCATTCACAAGGCCGGCATCAGGTTAATAGTCCATCTGGATATGAGTGACAGAATCCACAACTGGAGAAACGCCACCATTCGTGGTTTTCTGAAAGATTTGCGCATTAATATCATGCGCAGAATTCACCTTAATTACGCAGATTACATAACGGGTTCAGAACAGCTTATCAACGTCCTCAAAGGTAGTGTCTTCTACGGCAAAAAAATTGCTAACAAGTGTATAAATTTTCCCTCTCCTGTTTCCCCCAAATTTATCCCATCTTCCCAGAACAAACAATACAAGGTAACATGCATCGGACGCTGGGCCGATGAAGACCAAGTAAAAAGACCCGAGTTTTGCATACGAACGGCACAAGAATTAGTAAAAATTGATCCGGACGTTATCGTCGAAATATACGGAAGGACAGGCAAAACAATAGAACAAATTTATAACAAAACAAGCATTGGTAAAGAACGCATTTTTCTAAAAGGCTTTATAAAAAACGAAAATTTACCGCTCGTATATCAATCTTCCATGATAAATTATTGTTCTTCCCGCTCGGAAGGCACGCATATAGCATCGTTCGAAGCCCTGTGCTGCGGCTGCTCTATAGTATCCCCTCCAAGGAAAGAACTCAATACGCTTCGTTGGTACACCAGTAAAAACTCGGGACAAATTGCCGCAAAAGATACACCGCAAGCATTAGCACAAGCAATAGCTAATGAACTGATTGCATGGAAAAAAGGTGAGCGTTCTGCAAAAAAAAATTGCAAACGCTTGGCAACCCATTTTCCATATAGATAAAGTTTTCAACAAAATATTCAAATAACCATACACTATGTCTTACATACTTTGCTTAGACTGTGGTGCCACCAATGTACGCGCCATATTAGTAGACGAAAAAGGCAACTTGGTAGCCAAAGCCAGCCAACCTAACTCTACAGACTCCGGTGTAGAAAATGCACAATACCACGTTTGGAATGCTGACCGCATTCTAAACCAATTAGCAGATTGCGCACACCAAATCCTGCCGGAGATAGACGCAACACAAGTAAAAGGTGTTACCATCACCACATTCGGGGTGGACGGTGCCCTTGTCAACGAGTCCGGCGAACTGCTTTACCCGGTCATCTCCTGGAAATGCCCGAGAACAGCAGAAATAATGAAAACGGTGGATAAATATCTACCGCAAGCAAAACTCAACGAAATTTCCGGCGTGGGAAAGTTTGCATTCAATACGATTTACAAACTCATTTGGCTTAAAGAAAATCGCCCCGAGCTCCTCGAACAAGCTCACGCATGGCTCTTTATCTCCAACATCCTTGCATACAAGCTCACCGGCGTCATGGCTACCGACCGTACTATGGCCGGCACCTCTCAAATGACGGATTTGACCACCGGTGATTGGAGTGACGAGATCCTCGGTACTCTCGGCATTCGCAAAAGCCTCTTCCCTCCCATGGTCAATGCAGGGGATGTTATAGGTACGCTTACCCCTGCCGCTTGCGAATTACTCGGGCTCCCCTGCTCCGCCCCCGTTGTGTCCACTGGCCACGATACCCAATTCGCTTTATTTGGCAGCGGAGTTAAAGAAAATCAACCGTTCCTCTCCAGCGGCACATGGGAAATCCTGATGCTGCGTACCGCCAACGCCAAACTTGAACCGGAAGATTATGCCGCCGGGGCCACCGTAGAATTCGACAGCAAACAGGGGCTGCTTAACCCCGGTTTACAATGGATTGCCAGCGGCATCATCGAATGGGTAAAAGCCACCTGCTACCAAGGCGAAAATTACGACACCATGGATACCGAAGCCGCTTCCATTGCCCCAGGATGCGATGGCGTAAAACTGGTGCCGAATTTCTTGCCCAGCGATGCCATCCCCGGCAGCATCGAAGGTCTCATCCTCGGCCGCACAAGGGGGCACATCTACCGCGCCGCTATGGAAGCCCTCACCTATCGCCTCAAAAACCGCTTAGAAAAGCTCGAAAAAGTCGGAGGCTTCAAAGCAACAGAACTTCTGCTTGTAGGCGGCGGAGCCCGCAATAAAATCTGGACACAAATGCGGGCCGACATCCTCGGCCTCCCCATCCTCGTATCCACCGTATCGGAAAGCACCGTGCTGGGTGCCGCCATGTACGCCATGGCCGGTGCCGGCATTTACGCATCTCCCGAAGCCGCCCGTGATGCCATCGGCATCACCTACCAAACCACCCTGCCCGGAGAACAGCAGGCAGCCTACGCTGCGCTATAAGCTTTCGTAACAACCTTCTCCCATCCCCCCCCCGCAACGCTCTGCGCTGCGGGGGGAATTTTCTTGCACGCCCCCCAAAAAACTAAATTTACGTCTTTTAACATTGACCCCTCCACCTGTTTCGTGGTATAAATATCGTCGTAATCATTATCACTCCGCATTAATCCCACCGCAAATCTTTCATACTCTCTCCTCTTATGCTCAAAAAACTTACTTTCCTAACCTTACTTACCACACCGGCTATTGCAGCCAATACTCCTTTAACCATTACGCCTACCGAACTCGAAAACGGCACGGCTTATCTCTCATGGAATGAGAACCTTAACATACTGACATCTTATACGTTATCGTTTACACTCCATTTTGAACCACAAGCAGAAGATGCTATCTTCAGCACATATTACAACAAATATTACCATGAGTACGGTGTAAGTTTGTTTTTAACGACAAATGGCAATCTGGAATTAAGATATAACGAACTAAAAGCGGATTCGAAAACCATATTATCACACACACAAACACTTACTGCACAAGAAGACCACGACATTACATTTACTTTCATTAGTCTCAAGGATAATACATCATCCAAAATATTGTCTCTGACAATCAATGGTGAAACGCAAATAGCAAAAATTGACAACAACTCATCAGCTATCTACGAATCTGCCATCCTTAACAAAGACCAAGGGCACATCGTATCGAGTCCCATCGCTAGGTTATCTGACATCTCTCTTACAATACCTGACATCCCCACCATCCCCGAGCCCACTACTGCCACACTCTCCATAGTTGGTTTGAGCTCTTTCCTCATAAGAAGAAGACGGAAGTAACACCCATTGTCACATTTACCTTTTTCTCTAAAATGCCAAATCTCAATAAATTACGCTTTCGCATAGCCTGTCTTATTCCCTACCCTATTCGCTCTCTAATTAAGCGTTTTCTTGCATGGAATAGAAAGCGCCGAAATTCCAGCGTAAAAGCACAGCTTGCAGATTTACGTAATCTTATTGTCTTTAACCATCCTATCAATCAAGTTCCGCCGGCAACCGGCAAACTGCGTTTGTTACAAGAAGGCAATGCGGTACTTCTCTCCCTATTTGCTAAAAAATGCGAAGAAAACGGGCTTCGCTATTGGATAGACTACGGCACTTTATTAGGGGCGGTGAGGCATAAAGGCTTTGTTCCTTGGGATGACGACATGGATGTAGGAATGCTGCGTTCAGATTACGATAAACTCATCGAGTTATTACCCCAAATATTTCCCGAAAAAGAAGGATTTACAACACATGTTCATACACTAATACATATCGGATATAAAGGGACCCCTCTCAATATTGATGTTTTTCCCCACTATTTACATTCAGCATGCCCTTCTGCTACCAATAAGGCCGAATTAAAAAAACTACTATCCCAAGCTAATAAACAAATCATTTTTACTAAAGGATATTGTAATTTATCGACTACTCAGTTAGACCAATTAATAAAACAAAAAGTATATCAAGGGGGCGATGCCTTATCAGAAGAAAATGCCCCCTTAGTATTTATCTCACCTGCAGCAGCTTTTGTCAATATTGACATATTAGAATACAACGACATCTTTCCTCAAAAAGAAATACTATTTGAAGGTATTAATGTCAAAGCACCTGCACACCCTCGTAAATACCTTGAATGTATTTATGGTGATTACATGAGTTACCCGTCAAAAGTCGGATTGTGGCACCAAAATGTGGCAGAAATGGTTAAAAAGAGTCCCTTTGAATCTAGCGTAAACAAATTTATTGATACCTATTCCGACTCTATTTGACATCACTCGCTAAACACTCCAATGTACGGCGGAGGCCAAGGCGGATAGAGTAATTAGGACTCCAACCGAGAGCTTGCAAACGAGAGGCATCCATAACAGCAATGGTGGCAGTGGAATAACCGGCAGATTCCGTGGCGTCGGGGAGTTCGAATTTAAGCGAGGTACCGCTAATACTGGCAACGATTTGAGCCAAATCTTTTAATTTGATGTCAGAGTCAGGGGAAGAAATATTATAAGCTTGTCCGTCAAGACCGGCAAGCATAATAGACAACAGGGCAGACGCGGCATCAGCGACATAAGCATAAGAAAAGAGCTGTTCGCCCTTACTTTTAAGAACAATGTCCTCTTTAGCGATACCTTTTCTGATAAATTGAGAGAGGGCTTTTGTATCACTCATCAACATTGTCGGACCATACGTGCGAGGCAAGCGAGCAACAACATAATTTATATTATTTTGTGCATGGTAAGCCTGACACAACGCCTCACTTAAGCGTTTGCTTTCGGGGTATCCGGCTCGCAGAGTATTACTATCAATATATCCGCAATATTGTTCGTCAAATTTCTCGACGTCACCTCTATTTTGTCCATAAACTTCTACGGAAGACATTAAAACGAAGCGAGCCTGCGGGGCAAAGCGGCAGATATAATCTAACAAGTGACGCGTACCCCAAACGTTTGTCGTAATGGTCTCTATGGGTTCTGTTGCATAAGCAACGGGATGAGTTGTACTGGCAGCATGTATAACGTAATCCGCCGCAGGTATATGAGAAGGCAAAGGCTCATTAATATCGTGCATAATGAAGCCGAACATATCATTTTGCCAATGGTTGGCAAACCTCTTCTTGGCCTTTTCCTCATTGCGCCCCATTGCCAACACGCGGCAACACAAGTTGCTTGCTTTATTGCCGTACATTAAGACATCCACAACAAAGCTGCCAATCATACCCGTTGCACCGGTAACAAGCACGGTTTTTCCCACCAATGCATTGACATTGACAACCGAATGAAAAGCACTATGCAAATCTTCGATATATATATCGCTATTAAAGTTCATATTATTTTGCGTTTAAGTAACCTTTGAACAACTCCAAATCATCTTGAGTAGTCAATTTTATATTTTTATCTGATCCTGCTGCAAAATTAAGTCGTTCGCCAAGCTCCACCATCATCGTATTAGTATACGATGAACCATAAATACCTATTTTTTCTTCAAAAGCTTTTGTATAAGCCCATACTAACTTATGCAGTTTATATGCCTGAGGTGTCGAAACGCGTCTTAACGTTTCACGCGGAATATATTTTGTTGTAGAGGTCGGCTCTTGCGAATCAATTAAAAATATTTGCTCATTGTACGGAAGAGACGTGACAGCATTACCCTTTGAACTACAAACATTAAGAACATCCGTAAGAACGTAATCATCTACCATTGGGCGAATACCGTCATGTATAATTATATTATCGTCAGGCCGGGCAAACTCATTAATCGCAAATACGCCATTTCTAATAGACTCTTGACCACTTGCACCGCCGGGAACAATCTTCACCAATTTACTTATATGGTAAAATTCTACATACCGCATCAATTCTTCTTCCCAACCTTGAATACATACACATACAATGGAATCCACCATTTCATGTTTTTGAAAACTCTCTAAAGTATATAACAAAACAGGTTTATCATACACTTTAATAAACTGCTTCGGAATCTCATATCCCATACGAGATCCCACACCACCGGCTATGATAAGAGCTATGTTTGACACGACGAAAGTAATTACAAATTGTACGCGAGCAGTATACAACATGCGCTGTGCATGGTCAATCCTTATTTTCCCCTACAGAGCTTCACTTCTCCCACACGCTAAAGCGGGTGCCGTCCCATTGGACGGCGCGGATGGTGGCGGTATTGTGGGGGATGATGAGAAGGGTGGAGGCGTTGTCGGTATTGTTAAAGCCGCGGAGGACAACACGAAGAAGCTTGCCGGAGGCATCGTAACACTCAAACGCGACGGCGTTTTGCCACTGATTGGCAGGGATGGTAAGACTACCGGCCACCGCTTCGGCGTCAAAATCAGGAGAAGGGATGACGGGGAGACGGTCTCGGAAGATATGGACATTGTTAGCGTTAATGTAATAAATTACGCTTGAATCCGGTTTGGGATATTGCTGCATGTGGGCAATAGCAGCCCGGCACATCTCGTGAGTGATGGTGACATGGTGGCTTTGATAATCTTCCACCATGCGGTTCATAGGTGCAAGGATGCCGGTTTTAACAAAGAACTCGGAGAGGTCCAATTGTGCGGCATCGGCGGCACGGGTACAAAACAGCACACGCAATTGGCCATGCGGAGTATCCGCCGCATCGGTACGCGCCTGTTGAAAAATCTGCGGATAAAAATCTTGCATACCGCGAGCTTCTGCAACATAAAGTTGCAATTGCCAGAGGGGGGAGACGCTCACGAAGTGGTCCCCGGTACGTTTACCCGGAATAGTGTTGAGGCCATAATCGGGGCCTGTCATAAACTGCCAAAGTTGGCGGCGAACCAACGCACTATTGATATAGCTATCCATACGCCCGCCACGCATGCTGAACAGACTACCGGCTACGGGCGTTACCTCGTGCGTTAAACGGCAATACTGCGGGTTTATATTGTAACAACACCATGCGGCAAAAATATTCACCGTTACTTCCTGTGTACCGCCCCACATCATCCCGGGGCGGCATTGGTTGATATGGCCAAACTCATGCGCAATCGCCCATGCTGATTTGCGGAGAGATTCTACATTAGCAACTTCATGCATGGCCGTATTCACAAAAGCCGCCCCTATTTGATCCGCATGCATAAAGCCGCTCCACTGCACGCGGCCATGGATGTGGTTTCCCGGGTGGCAGTCGTATTTTTCCCACCCCAACAGCTCTTGCTGCTTACGAATCACCCCGTCATATATAGCCAACAGCTCCGGCCCCTGATTGGGGCAATACTGCAACAAACCATCCACGTTATAGGCAAGCTGCACGCGTTCGCCGAGAATATCCAAAATATTTCCCTTTGCATGTGCCAACAAGCGTTGCCATGTTGCGGCATCGTCATGTTGCGTAAAGACGCCATTAACGTATCCGCCTTCAAAGCGCAAATTCAATGCCGGTGCTTTTTCCGGTGTTTCGGAGCGATAATGAACATAGGCCAAGCCGGCATGGGGTGTTACAAACACATTTTTACCACTGCGTAAAGGGAACTCCGAATGCCCGCCCTCGCGCGCGAAGTTGTGAATAATCAAAGCCAAATCATCCGGTGCTTCACCCTCCACATACACCACAACCGACTCCCCTGCGGAGTAATAAATACCGGTGGGATTTTCAAACTGAGAGTAATTATTCGTTCGCAGGCGGGCGCGCACAATTTCCTGCGGCAGATAAGCACGAAAAGCCCGTTGACGATACGCTTTTTCGCGGTCTTCTTCTTTATTAATCAAAGAATAATCGGTACCCGCAGGGACCGCAGCATCGGCCAACGAAGCCATTGCCACAACAAACACCCATAATATCGATAAGATAAACTTCATATTAAGCATGCGGTATTCTCTTTTATTTCAACAGTTCTGCCACTTTCCCCTTAGCATAATCGGCAGCAGTTTTACCGGCGGCATCGCGGGCGGTCTTATCCGCCCCGGCCTCCAACAACATTTTTACCATCAAAAGGCTATCGCGTTTCGTTGCCATATGCAAGAGCGGTTCTCCGGCAAAGCGAGCATCATTCACGTTCACGCCGGCATTGAGAAACAGTTGCAAACAATTTGCACGCCCGCAAGCAATAGCCAAACAAATCGGGTAGCCGTTGCGCTTACCGTCCGGGCAATAACCCACGGATGCATAAGACGGCAACAACGCGCGCACGGCAGCCGCATTACCACACCACACAGCATCGTGCAAAGGGGTAGCCCCATTATTGCCGGGATGCAGCGGGTCTGCCCCGGCTGCCAACAATACTTCAATCATCGGCTCTTTAGCAAATAAAGCGGCAACGTGCAACACGCTTTTGTTTTGCATGGTCACAGCATGGGCATTTGCCCCGGCCCTCAACAAGGCTTGCACCACCTCTACAGAGGGGTAACAAACCGCAACACTCAACATAGTTGCAGAGTTATCTGCATTAAGCGCATCAGGATTCGCGCCGGCAGCCAAGGCGGCTCGCACTTTATCCACTTGCCCCGCCTCAATATCACGGCACAATTGCAACTCCCTCGCACGCATTACCTCAGCAGCCTTTAACAAGCCTTTCACCGCAGCATCATCCGCAAAAGCCACGGCAGTTCTTCCCAAGGTATCCTTGGCTAAAACATCTGCCCCGGCCTGCAACAACACCTGCACCAAGTCGGCAGCCCCACGCTGAGCAGCTAAATGCAGGGGGGTATACCCATTTTCGTCCGGCGCATTAATTTGGGTAGGTTCTGCGGCAACAGCAGCTTTCAACTGCTCTACAGAGCCCCATTGGGCCGCCTCATGAGGAGAATAAACCGCATTGCTTCGATTCAGCCAAACTTCCAAAGAATCGGCAGCCATGCCACCCTCCCCGGCAGCCAATCCCTGCATGCCGGCAAACAACAACAATGCTTTTGTGAACGTATGATACTGCATGATAACTCTCTTGAGCCCCTATAGTAACACAGCACAACAACCATTGCAAGACTTCAATTACAAATAAAAACTGCAACCCGGCAAGCGTACTGACGGTTTTATACTGTCATACGCAACAACAAGCCTTTACATCTAACAGTTACCAAGATAATATACGGAACGTCGAACCATTATTCAATATGAAAAAACACTATTTTCTTACGACAGCATTGAGCGGCTTGACCCTGTTGAGCAGCAGCATGCTCACCTCCTGCTCCGACGAACAGCCCACGCAAGCTCAAAATGCAGAAGCAAAAGCACCGGCTGCGGCAGCGGCAGCAGTAAAAGTTGCCACACCGGTCATCAAAACCGCCACTCCGCAAGAGCGCGCCGCCAGTTTCCCCGCTTTGGCCTACATACCGGCCACGGCCAACACCTATTTGGCCGTCAATACGGAAGAGATTATCAGCACCGGGCTTAAAATCTGCCCCAATTGGGAAATGACGCTGCCCCAACAGGCAGATATGGTCAAATCCGCAGCACTCGCATTCTCCGAAGGAAACGAAAAAATCGTTACCACATTGCTTTCTGCCGCCACAAGCCTGGCCGCAGCGCAAAACGGGCTGCCCGCTCCGGCCATAGACCCGATGGCACTTGCAACCGATGCTTTGCAGAATTTCAAGCCCATTTACCTGAGTGCCACCCTCACCGATGCCGACACAGCCGCCGGCATCATAGCATTCATTTCCATGGGGCGCCCCAACATTGAGCAAGAAGCCCCCTTCCTCACCTTCAGTGAAAACAACGGGTGGAGCTGCATCTCCTGCAAACTTACCGACATTCCGCAAGGCGTTTTCCCCGTTGACACAACACAATTCGGCGACACAACCATCACCGTTGCCTACCGCCAAATCGAAAATGCCATAGAT
>SUVM01000073.1 GCA_015062015.1 Akkermansiaceae bacterium
GTTTCCCCCATTATTACCCACCGCATGCACTACACCGACTTTGAGGAGGGCTTCCGTGTGATGAACTCCGGCAAGTCCGGCAAGGTGGTGCTGACGTGGGCTGATTAAGAGCCGCTGCACACCTGACTTTCTAAAACCGCCATTTGTCTCTCGGCAAATGGCGGTTTTCAACTAAAAAATGGTGCAGGATTGGCGGTTAGTGTGTCAGGCTGCGGTTTTGGGCTTCGCGTTGTACCAAGGTAGCGTAGCGGATGCCGGAGCCGCCGAAAATATCCAGCGCGCTACCCACGGTGGCATCTATGGTCCCGCCGGAGAGCGCGTCTATGAGCTCCAAGTCATCCATAGAGCAAATGCCGCCGGCGTAGGTCATGGTGCAGCCGCGCCAACTGCCCAACAGCTCTACCAACTCGCGGTCTATGCCGTTGCATTTGCCCTCTACATCTGCCGCATGAATCAGAAACTCGTCGCAATAGGCGCAAAGGGCATCCAGCACTGCCGGGCATATATGCAGCTCTGTGAGGGTTTGCCAGCGGTTCATGGCTACGGTCCATCCTTTGGCGGTGCGTTTGCAGCTTAAGTCCAAGACTAAGCGTTGTTTCCCCACTCTTTCCGCCAAATCGCAGAGCACGTTTTGCTGCAATTTGCCGGCGGGGTTAAAAATAGCACTGGTAACGATAACGTGAGAGGCCCCGGCGGCAAGCCATTCTTGTGCGTTTGCGGCGCAAATGCCGCCACCGATTTGCAGCCCGCCGGGGTATGCTGCCAAAGCGGCTCGGGCCGCGGCATCGTTACCCGGGCCGAGTTTAATGACGTGCCCGCCGCGCAGCCCGTCGTTTTTGTACAGCTCGGCATACCAAGCTGCCGGTTGGTCTGCCACAAAGTTGGTGTGGGGGGCGGTGGCGGTGTCTGTCAAACTGCTGCCGATAATCTGTTTGACTCGGCCGTTATGCAGGTCGATACAAGGGCGAAAGTGGGTCATGGCGGTTGTTAAAAGAAAGAGCCGGGCAGGGGGTTATTGAGCATCGGACAACAAGCCTTGCAACTGCTTGTGTGCATAGTGCAGGCGAGAGCGCAGCGTGCCCTCCGATATATGCAGCATTTTGGCAATTTGCGGGTAAGAAAGCCCGGCAATGTCGCACAGTGTTACTACCTCTCGGTGGCTGGGGGAGAGCTGCGCCAGCGCGTTTTTGAGCTGTTTGCGCAGGTCTTTCAGGTAGGCTCCACGCACCGGGTCGGCACTGAGCGAGGTATCGGCCAGTTCATCATTTTTTTCGTGCTGGTTGCCGTTTTCGTCGTCGTCGATGCGGTCTGTGCGCTCTCTCTTTTTTTTGCGGATGAAGTTGCGGGCGTGGTTGGCGGCAATGGTGTAAAGCCAAGTGTAGAAGGCACTTTGCCCGTTGAAATAGCGCAGGGAGCGGTAGGCTTTCAGGAATGCCTCTTGGGCAACGTCGTACGCATCTGCCTCGGAGTTGAGCATCTGGTAGAGCATGACGTGCAGTTTGCGGCTGTGGCGGTGCGTCAGCTCATCAAAAGCGCGTGTTTTGCCTTGCAGGGTGATGGCGATGAGTTCTTCATCGCTTAACTCTTGGTAAGTTTCTGCCTCTTTATCTGTGCTCATAGGGTATGTTTGGGTTGGGGGCTATATCGAGGTCTTGTTGGGGTGGTGCGGTCTGCCCACGCTGAGAGCGCGGGCAAACCGTGGTTGAGTTTCAGAGTTTATATTCGCGATTATCGCGGCTTTCAAACCATTTGATAAAGGCTTTGTTAACGGTGGTGTAGCCACCGGGGGTGGGGTATTCACCGCTGAAGTACCAGTCGCCGCAGGCTCCTTCGATGGCATCGTGCAGCCCGTCCATGGTTTGGTATACCACTTGGATGGCGCAGGTGCAGTTATCCGGCGTTACCATGCGAGACACCTCCTGCGTGATTTCGTCTTCGCTGAAGGGCTCGTAAATCTTCATAACAGGGTTGGTGCGCTCTGCCGGGGGGAGGGTGAGCTGCCGTTTGCACTCCTCGTATACGCTGATGATGGTGGTGTACATGCCGCGCTTCTTGAGCAGGGTGATAGCGGCTTGGAAAGCGATGAATTTGCCCATCTCGCTCATGTCTATGCCGTAGCAGTCCGGGTAGCGTACCTGCGGTGCAGAGGAGGCAATGACGATTTTGCGCGCCTTAGAGCGTGCCAGCAAACGCAGCAAGCTCATTTTAAGCGTGGTGCCGCGTACGATGGAGTCGTCTATGGCTACCAGCACTTCGTCGCTGTTAACGGCTCCGTAGGTGAGGTCGTACACCATGGCTGCGAGCTGCTTGCGGCTGCTTTCTTCGGATATGAAGGTGCGCAGTTTAATGTCCTTATGGGCAATTTTTTCTGCACGGGGCCAGCGGCGCAGCACCAGTTCGTTGATGAGCTCTTCGCTCATGGTGCCGTTTTTGTAGGCATCTATCAGGGCTTGGGTAACTTTGTTGCGGCGGTAGGCACGCAGACCTTCCAACAAGCCGTAGTAAGATACCTCTGCCGTGTTGGGAATAAAGGTGATGGCAGCTTTGGAAAGGTTGCCGTCCAAACTCGCGACGATTTGCTCCGTAAGATTGGCCCCCAAGGCTTTACGCTCTCGGTAGATGACGGGGTCGTTGCCGCGAGAGGTGTACACATCCTCAAAACAGCAGGGCTTAAACTCTCTCGGGGTGGTGTACTCTTTGATGCTGATTTGCCCATCGGATTTTACGACAATCATGTTGCCGGCCGGCAGCTCTTGTACGCTCTCGGCTTCTACCTCCATCACGCTCATCAGCGGTACGCGCTCGCTGGCCACTGCCAGGTATTCGTCTGTAAGGATGTAGTGGCAGTGGCGGATGCCGTTGGGGTCTCTCAGGCAGAAGAAATCGCCGTTGCCTACGGCCCCGGTAAGGCAATAGCCGCCGTCCCAGTCGCGAGAGGCTTTAGATACGATGTCGTACAAATCCAGCTCGGAGGAGATGATGTTGGGTATCTCCTGCCCGTCCACATTTTGGTCTCTGAGTTGGCGGTAGAGGTCCGTGTGGGCTTCATCCAGATAGTATCCTACTTCTTCCAACAGGGTTTGGATGGCGGTGCCGAACACCGGGTGCTGCCCGCGGGAAATGAGCTTTTGGTGCAGTTCCTCCAAGTTGGTAATGCCCATGTCTCCCTGCAACATCAGGGTGCGTGTGGTCCAGTTGGTGCGGCGCATGTAGGGGTGGCAGCTGCCTTCGTCGTACTGCACGCCGCTTGTGCCGTAGAGCAAATGCCCCATCAGCACTTCGCCGCCAAAGTTGAAGTGCTGTTTGTAAGAGTCGGCATCCGCCCCTTTAATGAGACCTTGGTTGCGCAGGTTGCGCAGTAGGTGTTGCTGGGTGGAGAAAATGTTGGTAATGGCAGAGCCGGAGGCATCTCGGGAGCGGAAGATGTAGGGTTGCCCCAAAGGCATGTTGAGCTTAATGCAGCCAATGCCGGCCCCGTCCTGGCCGCGGTTGTGCTGCTTTTCCATAAGCAGGAAGAGCTTGTTGAAAGCCCACTCAGGCGAGCCGTACTTCTCTGCAAAATAGGAGAGCGGCTTGAGGAGTCTGATTGCGGCAGACATGGTGTGTTTGTGGGGTTGGGGTTATTTGCGTACGCTTACCTTAATGCCTTTGCCCTCTCTCATGGTGCCTATTACGGTGCCGCCGGGGCCTGCTTTGCAAGCTGTTTCCACTTGCTCGGGTTTTACGATGGCTACCCAGCCGATACCCATGTTGAAGGTGTGGAAACGGTCCTCTGCATCCACGAATTGCAGCACTTTTTGCACCGGCACGTTGTCCCAGTAGGGGATTTCGAGGTCTGCGCCTTTATCGCCCAGGAAACGCTCCAGATTTTCGGGCAGACCGCCGCCGGTGATGTGGGCGTAGGCTTTGGGGGTGATGCCAAGCTTGCGCATGTCGTACACCACATCGTGGTACAGGCGGGTGGGTGCCAGCAAGGCTTGCAGCTCTTCTTTTGTCAGCAAATCGGGGTTTTGTGCCAAAATGCGGCGCACCAAGCTCCACCCGTTGGCATGGAAACCATCGCTCGGGTAGCCAATCAGTACATCGCCTACCTCCACCTGAGACGGGTCAATCATTTGGCTCTTTTCTACGCAACCGATGCTGAAACCGGCCATTTCTACCAGATTTTCGGGTACGACCCCGGGCATCTCGGCGGTTTCTCCGCCGGCTAAGATGCAGTTGCAGCTCTCTAAATAATCGCACATGCCGGCTACCAAGCGGGTGATGCGCGGGCGCTCTGCCTCCAGGTTAGAGATGCCGAGGTAGTCAAGGAAAACGAGCGGGTCTCCGCCCGTGGTGAGAATGTCGTTTACATTCATGGCCACCAGATCTTTGCCGGCGGTCTCTAGCATGTCCATCTCGAAGAGGACTTCCGTTTTGGTGCCGACACCGTCCGTGCCGGTGACGATGACGGGTTCCTTGTAAGAGGAAAGGTCGTAAGCGGCTGCAAACAAGCCAAAGGCATTGCAGAGCTGCCGATTCTTTTGCGTGCGCTTTACATGCGCGCTGATGTCACTGACGAAAGACTGTGCCTCAATGGTATCGACACCGGATTGCTTATATGTGAGATTACCGGACATAATAAGAGTGATCACATGGATTCGCGCGCATTATACTCTTATTTTACCGTTTTGGCAAGCCGTATTTTTATGAGGCTCTTCTATTTGTTTGCCGGCAGGCGGCAGAATCAGATATCCGTGCTCTCCCTCAGTGCTTCAATTTCCTTGCGAAGCAAGGATTTGATGCGGTGCCGCGCCATGTAGATTTGCGCTAGGCTTACCCCCAATTTTTTGCGAACCTGCATGGTGCTCAGCCCTTGTAGGACGCAGTAGTCAAAAATTTGGAATTGGATGGGGTTTACCTGCATTTTTACGCGCTCTGTAGCGGCTTTGATGAGGTTTTTCTGCCACTCCTGCTCCCAGATTTGCTCGAATCCTCTGCTGTTTAAATCCGGCAATTCGTGGGGGGCTTGCGGTTTTTCTGCGGGCTCCGGCGGGGCTGTATCGGGGGTGCGTTGGCGGAAGCAGTCGTTAATACGCCAGCGGGTTTGTTGCCACAGCCATTGCTTGAAAGTGCCTTTTTGCGGGTCGTAGCCGCCGGTGCGGCTTTGCTTGGCAATGGACAAGACGGTTTCCTGCACGGTGTCCCACGCTTCGTCATCCCGCAGGCCTGCCTGCCGCGCCACGGCATAGATGAGCCGCCAGTAGGTGCGGTAAAATTCGTCCCAACTGCGTTGATCCTGCCAGTTGTGTAAGCGTGCAATCAGGCTGCGGCGCGTTTGCTCGGCGTACTTGTTGAGTTTGTCGTTGTCAGGTGCCGTCCATGGTAGTTTGTCTTGCACGCGGCCTGCATTTACGTTTAACGGTTCTTTTCTCGCCGAAAATGCACGTTAATAATTGCTGTGCGCCAGCCCGCGGGTGCTGTAGCGCTTGTTCCATGCATCGTACATGCAGTCAATAACCGTCGGCAGCCCCAGTTTCATGCGCTCTTCCGCTTTGTCGGCAATTTGGGGAAGGGCTTTTTCATCAATTTTGGTCATGCCGTCCAAGTTATTGGCGGTAATGCGGATTTGGTCGCTAATCCATTCCCGGTTAAAATCTGCATGGGTAGCTGCGTTTTTGAGGCTTTGCAATGCCTGTTTGGGGGAGCCTTGCTCGCTGCTTAAAATGCAGATGTCGTGGAATGAAATGGTGCGAGCCGTGCGCAATAACTTGCGCTCGCTGCGCTCGTGTACAATGGCTCCTATTACTGTGCCGTCCGAACAGACAGCGGCCACTGCATACACTTTGCCGTTGATTTTTTTGCCCAAACGGCGGCTCAGGTGATCCCTCGCCATGCGAAACTCGGCCAAATCCTGCGGCACTTTGTAAAGGGTGGCTGTTGCCAGCTCTGTGCCTTGTTTGCCCGGCATGCGGGTTACGGCGGGCATCAGCTTGGCGGCCAACTCTTTTGCACTGGGGTTGCCATGGCTCAGCGGAGAGTCGAACGCGGATATGTAGTGGATGGTGATTTCGTCCCCTTTGTCCACGATTTCCATGGTTCTCACGCACATCGTCCCTTGGTGCTTGGCCTCGGCATTCCACTTCACGTCTCCGTTCCCTTGCCACCCGGCTGGCAGCGGATAGGTTACGGCCGTCTTGTTGCAGTGTGCATCTTGCACGACTACCTTGTTTGCAGCTTGTAAGCCACCTGCAGCCAAGAATATGGCTGCCACAGAAACGCAGAGTTGGGTGTGGGCGTGTTTCATGTCTTTATTCTCTCCTAATTATTCCGAAATGTCAATACTAAAGTATTGTTAATTTTTTCGGAATTGACAAAAAAATGAATTTATAGTATTTTTTTCGTGTTATGGCAGGTCTTATCATAGCGCCGAAGGCGCGCGTATTTCATGGGCATGATTGGGTTTACGGTACAGAAGTGAGAACCGTATTCGGAAACCCGGCTCCCGGCGACGTAGTAGCGTTGAAAGATCAACGGGATCATTATTTGGGGTCGGCAATGTATAACCCGCATTCCCAGATTGTGGCGCGCCGTTTTTCGCGCCGTAAGCAAGACCTGGATCGGGACTTCTTTGCGCGCCGCATTTCGCAATCCATCATGTTGCGGGAGCGTTTGTTACCCGGCGAAACGCTGGTGCGCATTGTATGGAGCGAGAGCGACGGCTTGCCCGGGTTGATTGTGGATCGGTACGGGGATGTGCTGGTGGTGCAAACCCTTACCTTGGCCATGCACCAGCGGCTCGGCCTCATTAAGGATATCTTGGGGGATTTGTTGGAGCCACGCGCCATCATCGTACGCAACGATTCTCCCATGTTGGTGGCAGAGGGCATAGAGCCTGCCACCTATGTTGCCGCCGGAGAAATGCCTGAGCCTTTTGAAGCCACGGCGCGCGGCCTTAAGTTTATGGTGGATTTGGCTACCGGGCAAAAAACCGGTTTGTATTTGGACCAAATGCAAAATTACCACGAGGTAGCTCGCTTTGCTCGCGGGCGGCGTGTGTTGGATTGCTTTAGCAACCAAGGCGGTTTTGCACTTGCCTGCGCTAAAGCCGGGGCGGCCGCTGTTACGGCGGTGGATATATCGGAGGACGCTGCTGCGGCCGTTAAACGCAATGCAGCACTTAACGGCGTGCAGGTGGAAGCCGTGGCGGAAAACGCCTTCGACTTCCTGAAACGCGAGAGCGATGCCGTGCGTAACGGGGCAGACCCTAAGTGGGACCTCATTATATTGGACCCGCCCAGTTTCACCCGCAATAAGAAGAGCCTTAACGGTGCCATGCGCGGCTATAAGGAAATACACTTGCGTGCCATGCAAATGTTGCCCGTGGGGGGTATTTTGTCCACCTTCTGCTGTTCTCACCATGCCAGTACGGCTATGTTCCGAGAAGTGATAGCCGATGCCTCTGTAGACGGCCACTGCACCCTGCGCCTGATGGCCTCTCACGGGCAAAGCCCGGACCACCCCGTACTGCTCAATATCCCCGAGACCGAGTACCTTAAGGGCTTCACCTTCGAGATGGTGCCCGGGCGTTAATGCAGAGCAAATATCGGCATGCGCTTTCCTGTAGTTACAGCGTTGTGGTTTGCGGCGCTCTTGTCTGCGCAAGAGCAACTTGTGCCCGTCAGCCTGCCCGAGGGGATAGAGGCCTCTGCATTTGAAGACGATGCCGAGGCCGAGCTGGTGGTGGATCCGGCACTGCCTTTGCCCGCCCCCCCTCAGGAAGAGCCGGTTGCAGCCCCGCCACCCCCGCCTGTTGCAACACCGCTGCCGCCGGAGGTAATGCCAACGCCTGCCGAGGCTGCGCAGGTACCGCAGCCCCCGGTGCTGCGAGAAATGCCGGCAGAGGAATTGGCGGCACTCTCTCTACTTAAGCCCGAGCCTATGCCCGATGCGCCCATCGCCCCCGCCGGGCTGGCCCCCATGCCTACACTCTTGCTGCCTACTTATAGTAATTTAGCCCGTCGCACCCCGGATGGAGACTGGGTAAGCTGCCGCTTCAAACAACCCCTTGTCCCCCGAGAGCAAACCCGCGTGGCTGTGCTCGGGTACCACGATTTCAGTAACACGAAACCCGCCACAGAGATGCGCATGCGTACGGCAGAGTTTTGCCGCCAAATGCAGTTCCTCAAAGACTCCGACATTTGCGTCATCTCCATGCAAGATTTTATGGAGTGGCGTGCCGGTACGCGCTGCCTACCGGCTAAATGCGTGCTTATTACCATAGACGATGGCTGGAAAAGCGTCTATACCGATGCTTACCCCGTGCTCAAAGCCTACGGGTACCCTTTCACCCTGTATGTCTATGTGCGTTATATCGAGGTGCAGGGGGCTTCCCTCACCAAAGCACAAATTCGGGAAATGCAGGCACACGGGGCCACCATCGGCAGCCACTCGTGGAACCACCTCTACCCCAGCAAGTGGAAACGCTATAAGCAAGACTCCGCAGAGTACGCGCAGCAGTTGCGCAAAGAGTTGCCCGATTCTCGCAATCAATTGATGCAATGGTTCGGCAAATGCAGCACCTATTGCTACCCGGGCGGGTACCATACAGAGCCCATGCACAAAACCCTCTATACCTCCGGCTACCGTGCCGCCTTCACCGTAATAGAAGGTAAAGTGGGCTGCAACGTCGGTTTTTTCCATATTAATCGCTACATGGTGTTTGGGGTGGATACCTCCATCTTCCGCCGCGCTGTTAATTTTGGCGGTCAGGAGGGGGTGGAGCCTACCATCATTGCCGTCAATGCGGCAGAAGCCCCCGCGCGCACCTTCTTCCCCGCCGCTTTCTCCGGTGTGGATACCCCGCTGGTGCAAAATGAAAAAACGGCTGCTGAAAAAAAAGCCGCCGCAGAAGCCGCCGCAGAAGCCGCCGCAGAAGCCGCCGCGCAACAAGCCGCTCTGCAAGAGGCGCAGCAAGCTGAACCCCGGCAGGCCGAATCCACCCCGGAGCCCCCGGCCTCCGCCCCCGAAGACGGTCAATAGTTCTCAGCCCGCCTTCCTCTGACTACCGTAGGCAGTTCTTTCTCCTAGCCCCGGCATCCCTATGCCCCTGTATAAGCTTTTTTAATGCTGTAGCAAGCCTTCTCTTTGTTCAGCGTAGCCGGGCAGGAGGAAAAGCTGAAAGAAACGGAGATTCTCTTTACCGACGGCACCACAACTAAGACCGGTACGATAGAGGTTAACGGGGGTGCTATTAAAGTAACAAATTCTCAAACCATCCCCGAGCCGGCAACGGCCACACTTTCCCTGCTGGCATTGGCCGGGTTGGCAGCTCGCCGCCGCCGCGCTGCCCGCAGATAATGAGAAAAGCAATTTTTCGGTAAATGTTATTTCGGCCGTCATCCTTTAGGGGATGGCGGTCTTTTTGCCAGTAATCGCGCGGCCCCTTCCACCTTTCACCTTCCACCTTTTCCCTTCCACCTTTCACCTTCCACCTTTCACCTTCCAACTTCCAACTTCCAACTTCCAACTTCCAACTTCCAACTTCCCTTACGGCGTGGGGTTAATGCGGACGGGTACTTGTTCTATGTGCAAGCCGGCTTCGTGGAGGAGGTCCAGGGCATGGATAAAGTGGCCCATGGAGGCACCCTCTGCCGCAGATACTTGGATGGAGGCATCGGGGGATTCTTGGCGCAAGGTGCGGATAGCCCTCGGGAGCTCGGCGGTGGTGACGATGCGGCCTTTAAGAGCCATGGTGCCGTCTGCTGCAATTTCCAACAGTGCTTGGTCGCGATTGCCTTGTTCGCCGCCCAGGCTTTCCGTGCGTGGCACCTCGAGCTGCAGCACGCTTACCTGGTGTTTGAACTCGGTTTGGACGATAAAGAAGATGAGCAGAATCGTCAGGATATCCAGCATAGGGACAATATTGATACTGCTGATAACGGGTCTGCGCGTGTAGATGTTCATGGCAGGTGGGGCGGTATCAAAGTTCGTTACGGTGAGAGAGCAGGCAGGTAAATTGCTCGTTGAGCTCGGCTGCTTCTCGCTCTGTGGCGCGTTCGAAACAAGTCTGCGCCATAATACCCGGCACGGCTATGGCTAAGCCGAAAATGGTGGTGTAGAGCGCTTTGGAAATCCCCATGGCAATGCCTTCCTGTGCGCCCGGGGTGCCGAACACCCCGAAAATATCCACCAATCCCCACGCTGTGCCCAAAATGCCCAGCATGGGGGCAATGTTGGTAATAATGGAGATGGTGCTCATGCCGATGCGGGATTTTTCTATGTAGCAGCGCAATTTGCTTTCTATAACGGCAGGCAAGTCGGCATCGTGCTTGTGAGAGACAATGTAGTGGATGATGCCCGGGAGCATTTGGGTGTGTTGCACTTTGTTTAACCACTCCAATTGTTGCAATTTTTGGGTGACATTGCCGGTGGTAAGTATTGTTATAATCGATTTGGTGCCCTTGCTGCCGATGTTGCGCATGCGTATATACCAGCGGTAGAGAATAGCTGTAACCAGGATAACGGAGCACGCCAGCAATGGGTAACCAAAGGGGTGGCAGGCTGTAAAGAATTGGTGGATGGTGTTTAACATAATGTGGGGTGGTGGTTAGTTAAAGTCGAAGGTGATGATGAGTTCCATTTGGTCACCCACAAGCGTGGCAACAACGCCCGGGGGCATAGGCGGAAACTGCGCGCGGCGTATAGCGGCAAAGGTAAAGGATTGTTGGCTTACACCGGCTCCGCGTCGGTTTACCAAATTCATGGTGGTGGTTTGCCCGCGCGTGTTGA
>SUVM01000074.1 GCA_015062015.1 Akkermansiaceae bacterium
AGGTTTGCTTCTACGGATTGCCGGAGAGAGACCGGCAACATCAAATGGGATTTGCAGGGGCCGTTGCCCTTTGGTATTGCAGATATGGACATTGAGAGTCCGCCCTGCGTGGTAGATGCACTGCAAGCACGCCTCAACCACCGATTCTACGGTTACGCGTTTATGACGGATGAGTTACGCGCCGCCATCACCGCATACCTGAAGAGCAAACACGGGGTGGAAAATGCCCAACCGGAGTGGCTGCACGAGCTCCCGGGCTGCGTACCGGCCTTTACCTTGGTAGCCCGCACCGTATGCCCGACCCCGGAGGACGAGGTGATGGTATGCGCCCCGACCTACCCGCCGATGCTGCATTGCCACGAGGACGCACGATGCAGCCTGCTGAGCGTGCCGTTTACCCACACCGGGGAACGCTGGGAGTTTGACTGGGAAGCGATGGAGGCAGCGGTAAGCGAAAAGACGAAGCTCTTTTTGCTGTGTAACCCGCACAACCCGTTGGGGCGCGCGTGGAGCCGCGAGGAACTGGAGAAAGTGGCAGACTTCTGTGAGCGCCACAACCTCATCCTCTGCTCCGACGAAATTCACTGTGACTTAGTGCTGGATGAAGACAAAAAGCACCAATGCGCCCTGACGCTTTCGGAAAAAATGCAACAGCGCACCGTAATGCTGAGCGCGCCGAGCAAAACCTTCAACATAGCCGGAATTTGCTTTACCTACATGGCCGTGCCGAATGCGGAGCTGCGCGCCGCCATCTGCAAAACGCAGGGGCATAGTTTGCCTACGCTCAATGTATTTGCCTATGCTGCCTCCTTAGCCGCCTACACACAAGGGTGGGAGTGGCACGAGCAACTGCTCTCAACACTGCGTAAGAACCGCCAAACCGTTGTAGACTTTGTGGCAGAACAATTACCCATGATTAAAACCCGCCACCAAGAGGCCACCTACTTGGCATGGTTGGACTGCTCTGCACTGGGGGTGGAGTCCCCGCACGAGTTTTTCCGCACCAAAGCGGGGGTTTACTTGGACAACGGAGCCAACTTCGGCGACCCGCAATGCGTGCGACTCAACTTTGCCACCTCGCCGGAAATGCTCATGCAAGGCCTCAACGCCATAAAGGCCGCCATAGAAGCGCACCTGCAAGAGCAGGCTTAAAACGACCCAATTTTTATTTACGAAAAACACCGCACCGCCGCAACCGGTTGTGGTGTTTTTTGCTTGATGAGGCAAGAATAATGTGTTAGCATGTCCGGGTATGAAACGCCCTTTGTTTTGTGAACTCTGCCCATTCACGTTCTGGTTATCGCGGCAAAAAGGAATTTTAAAACGCAAATTGCAGGATGCGTTGAGCAAGTTACGCTTCTGCCGCAACAAGCAGGCAGACTCCCTCCCCGTCCGGATTTGCGAGCATCGCTCCGTGATTCGCCGCCGCTTAGCAGGTGTAGACCCGGTATTGCAAAACAACAAAGCCACAAATTTGGCACTGGCCACACCGCATATAGATGGCATTCTGATACGGCCGGGAGAAACATTCTCTCTTTGGCGCTTAATAGGCAACACCACAAAACGCAAAGGTTATTTACCGGGATTGGTGATACAGTGCGGCAAGGCAAAAGCCGGGGAAGGCGGCGGCATGTGCCAATTATCTAACCTACTGCATTGGATGGTGCTGCACTCCGAGCTCAGCATCACCGAGCACCACCACCACGAGCGTTTCAACTTGTTTCCGGATGCCAACCGCCGCGTGCCCTTTGGTGTTGGCACCAGCATTGTCTATAATTATCTGGATTACCGCGTTACCAACAACACAACACGCACCTACCAAATACGGCTGACGACGGATGACGACAACCTCATCGGCGAGCTGCGTGCCGATGCCCCCGAGCCCTACACCTATGCCGTGCGCATAGAAAACGACCGTTTTGTGCGAGAGGGGGATGCCGTCTACCGACGCGGAGACGTTTACCGCGACACGCTCGCTGCCGACGGCAGCACGGTTTGCAGCACAAAGCTGCTCAGCAACAATGCGTTGGTGATGTACGAGGTGCCGGAATCAGCCCTCTGTACCGAGCCCGCCGCGCAGCAGGCGAAATAAGGCCAGCGTGCGCGGCCAAAGCTGCGGCGCGTCGTCGGATTCCGGGAAAAGCTTGCCCGCCGGAATGCGGGCATAGCGTTCTTCTGCCTTGGGGTGAGAAAGCTCTCTGAACCCGACGGAAAAAACGGCCCCCAGAGCCAGAAACTCGCGAGCCATCTCGTGCGAACCATTCCAGGCATGCAGCAGCACGCGTGGCAAGGTATTGCAGCGCGCGCGGGTTTTAAGAATTTGCAGCAACTCTGCATGAGCATGCACCGCATGCACATGCACCAAACGCTCATGCCGAAACGCCGCCCCCAAATGCAAATGCAACAGTAGGCGTTGGGCATCTAGCGTAGCCCGGTATTTAGCGGAGGCATCCAAACCGGTTTCGCCCACTTGAGCATGGGGATAGCGGGCAAGCCACTCATCCAGCTCAAAGGCAAACGCGGCCGGAGATTCCACCGCATGCGCGTACCATGGGTGCACGCCAAAGGCGGGTGTCATCCCCTCTGCGGCGGCTACGCGCTCCCAATCCGCACGGGTAACAGCGCAAATATGCCCCCCGTTCGGGCTAACATGGTGTGTGTGGTAATCCTTCATACTCAAATTTTACCATTTTCTGCAAAACTATAATAGGGCAGAGAGGCAGGCTCCTCCCCGGCGCCGATGATGATGTGATCTATCACCGGCACGCCCAACACCTCCCCCGCTTCCACAAATGCCTTGGTAAATTGCTCGTCGTGAGCACTGGGTAAAACGTTGCCGCTGGGGTGGTTGTGCACAAGAATCACTTTAGCAGCATTAAACCGCAACGCCGGGGCAAACACATTGCGCGCATGGGCAATAACGCGCGTAAGGGTACCAACGGCCACGCGCTCCACACGCATCAGCCGCTTACGGCAATCAAGCAACAACACACACAGCACTTCTTGCGTTTCAAAACGCAGCTCACCAACCATATACTCATATACCAGACGGGAGGTGCCCATATCCAAACGTTTCAGATGCGCGCGCGCCGCGCGCTGCCCCAGCTCGAACGCGGCTGCCAAGGTTGCGGCTTTGGCTGCACCTATACCTTTGAAGGTGCTGATAATATCGGAGGCTTCCATTTGCCCCAAATCCGCCAAAGAGCCGGCTTGTTTCTTTAATTTTGCCGCCAGTTGCAACACATTGCAACCGGGGAGCCCTGTGCGCAAAAAAATGGCCAATAACTCCTCATCGCTCAGGGCACGCCTACCCTCGCGCAGCAATTTTTCGCGCGGCAAATCATCTTTGGCGGTGGTGGATAGCAGCCTGCTATGTAACGGGGTGTCGGCATCCGTGGGCATCTTCTTGTTTAAGGGAGAGGTTTTAGCGAAAAACAGCACCTGATGAGCCGTAGCCCATGCAGGTGCTGTAAAAGTTAAGCATTGACGATGCTTCCCGCTTACATCAGGGGAGCTCCATCATATCCGTCACAATATGCAGAGACTCGCGAAGAATGGGATCAAGCGTGGAGGGGTAATCCACCTCTTCCTCCAACTCTTCCTCGGGGTCCTTCACTTCGTCCATGTACTTCTCGTCATCTTCCTTGGTAACAAGAGGAAGCTTGGAAGCATTCACATCGTCGAGCTTGAGGCGGTAAATGCGCAAATTCTTGGCATCGTCCTCGGCCATTTGGGCGTAACGCACCTTGCGCTCTGCCGTCATAGCCTTTTGGCGGTTGACGAGCTCCTCATTCTCGGCCATACGGGTGGCTTTGTTGAGGGAATCGAGGTTACGCTCGGTGATACCGCGGCGGTAGTCGATATTCCACTTGGCATATTGCAAATCCTTATCGGCGGCAACACGGGCAGCACTGCGCTTGCTGAGCTCCGGCAGGATGCGGGCGATACGGCCATCTTTCACATAACCGGAAGCCGGCAGAATCTCGTCGTAAGGCATCACATAATCCAGCTCTGCCTCGCCCAGCTGCAAGGCAGCCGTGCTCATGGGCAGCACAATATCGCTCTCCACACCCTTCTTCTGGGTGGAAGCCCCGTTGATGCGGTAGAACTTCTGCACGGTCACTTTAATCATACCGGCACCCTCTTGGGAGGCGAAATAGGGCAGGTAGTCTGCCAAGCTGCGCGGAATCTGCACCGTGCCTTTACCGAAGGTGGACTCATCGCCCACGATGACGGCTCGACCATAGTCTGCCATGGCTCCGGCAAAGATTTCGGATGCAGAGGCACTGAGCTTGTTACAGATAACAACCACCTCGCCATCAAAAATCTTACCGCCGCTCACGGTAAGGCGCTCGCGGTGGCCACGGGCATCTCTCACCTGCACCACAGGGCCGGCACCGGTAAAGAAGCCAATCATCTTGCGCACCTCCTCCAAGGAGCCGCCGCCATTGAAGCGGAGGTCCACAATAAGACCTTCCACGTTCTCTTTCTTCATGCGCATCATGAGCTTCTTAACATCCGCTGCACAGCGCACGCCGCTGGTGGCATCCAAATCCATATAGAAAGAAGGCAATGTGAGGATGCCCACGCGGCGGGTCTTGCCCTCCGGCGTTTTCATCTCCACAATCTTGGCACTGGCCAAAGACTCGGACATGGGCACTTCGTCTCGGACGATGACAACCTCTCGCTCCTCTGCGCTTTCGCCGGTCAACACGCGTAACTTGACGGGTACGCCCTTCTGACCGCGCACCAGGTCCACCACCTTATCGATGCTCATGTACATAATGTCGACCCACTCGCCGTTGTTTTTGCTATCGACAGCAATGATGCGGTCGCCCAAGCGAAGCTGGCCGTTTTTGGCAGCCGGGCCGCCCTTCACAATACCCTCGATGCGGGTGGTACCGTCGTCCTGCTCGCTGAGCTGAGCCCCGATACCCACGATAGAGGCCTTAATCATATCCTTAAAGCGCTGCTCTTCCTTAGCGCTCATGTAATCGCTATGCGGGTCGTAGGTACGGGCTACAGAGTTGAGCAAGGTGGCCACCATATCTTCGGTGTCTGCCTCTTGCACCTCGTTACGCAAACGCTTGAGGCGAGAAGCAAGTTTTTCTGCCACAGGCTTATCTTTAAGGGTGGGATCGGGTTTCCCCTTCTCGGTTGCCATGCGTACAAGGTTTTCGCGGCGGATTACCTCTGTAAGCACCATGTCGTCCACCATATCGCGCCATGCGCGGTCCAGCTCTGCTTGGTTTTGAGCACGGGCAATTTTGCGGCGAGAGCGCGGGGCGGTGCGGTCCGTATCGAACGCGGGCAGCTCTTTTTCATAAGATGCCAGCAGCTGCTCTGCCTTGCCGATTTGCTCTAACGCCCGGGCGGAGAATTCCCCATACAACAGCTCGGCAAAATCCTTCGTGCGACCGGCCAACAGGTAATCACCGAAACTCTTGGCATATTTTTCGCGCAGAGCCACTACATCCGCATGGGTAAAATACAACTGCTGCGGGTCCACCAACTGCAAGTAGCTCTCCAGGAACTTGGCATACATCTCTTGAGAGAAACGTGTGCGCGAGTAATGAGCATTCTGCAAAACAAGAGCAAACTGCTTGCCGATGGTATCATAATCCGGTTCGGCATAACCAACGGATGTGCAAGAGACAAAGCCTGTTGCAGCCGTAAAGGCCGTGAGCGCAATACTGCGGATACGGCTCAGTATATTCATTTTCATAATGTACAATCTGTAAGTTAAAAAATCTCCGCGCGCTGCAGAGTAACCCGCCTACTCTTTCGCAAGAGCCGGCAGAACATTTAGACACCGGGCGGTGCCGATTCTATCAAAAAAAATCCATCGTATGACAGAACCGGCTTATATCCGGCTGCCAACCTCAGGCCTTTTTATCGGCCTTAGCACGGCGAGAGCGGCGTACTTTCACCAATTTGTACCCCAAAGCGGCACATACATCGCCCAACTTAGCCTCCAACGTAGCAACACGTTTTTTGGATTCCTTGAGCGCAGACTCCAAATGAGAGGCTTTGATTTTAACCTTGCGGGTCTCGTTTTTGATTTTCTTCACCAGCTCGCTGTTATCAACAGGCGTTTCCACCTTACGGCGGCCTTTAGGTTTGGGCTGAAAGCGCTCTGCCATGGCGTCTTCTGCCTGTTTTTTCCATAAAGAAATCAACGTAGCGGCAATGTTCTCACGGGCTGCAACTTTCTGGATAGAAACCTTGCGAGACATAACCTCTCGCACGATAGCGAGCTTCTGCTCTGCAGTGTATGAAGTACGGCTTTTCATAATAAAAATAAATAACTACACCGAAATATATACATATTTCAGCAGATTATTCAAGCATAAAATAGCAACAAGACACAAATATAAGTATCATATACACAAGAAAATCCCCGCATCGGGCAAACTTCACCACAAGAGCATCATTCATATCACCAACTGATGCCCCATTTACAAGGACGGATACCTAAAACAGAAAATCAAAAAATGAAAAACAACAGCTTACGCGGGTTATTACTTGATTTTAGCTTGACGGAGCCCCGCCGCCATTGGTAAGATAGCCACACTTATGACACAGGAAGCCCTTCTTAAATTATTGGAGACGGACGCACGCCTGAGCGACCGGCAGATTGCAGATCGCCTTGGCGTGAGTGTATCTGAAGTTGCCGCAGAGCGAGCTACCCTTGAGCAAGAAGGGCGCATTGTAGGCTACCAAACGATTGTCAACCACGACGAAGTAGGCGTATCCGCCTTCATCGAAGTGCGCTGCACCCCGGAGCGCGGCGAGGGGTTCGACCGCTTGGCGCAACGCATTGCACGCTTTGAAGAGGTAAAGAGCTGTTACCTGATGAGCGGCGGTTACGATTTGTTGGTGATGGTGGAAGCAGAGAACCTGCAAGGCGTGGCACGCTTTGTGAGCGAGAAGCTCTCCAACCTGCACGGCATCCTCAGCACCGCCACCCACTTCCGGCTTAAAACATATAAGCTCAATGGGTTACTATTCCACGAAGAACCCGAAAGCGAGCGCATCAGCGTAGCCCCCTAAATAGACTTGCCATGAACTGGGAACGCATCCTTTCCAAACAAGTAATCGAATTGCCCAAATCGGGCATCCGAGAGTTTTTTGACCTCGTTACCGGCAGCAAAGACATCATCTCCCTGGGCGTTGGCGAACCGGATTTTGTAACCCCCTGGAACATTCGCGAAGCCGCCATCACCTCTCTGGAAAAAGGCCGCACCACCTATACCAGCAACTACGGGCTGGAGAGCCTGCGGCGTGCCATTGCCACCTATGTGGAGGACTTCTTTAAGGTATCTTACAACCCGCTCAACGAAATATTACCGACCGTGGGAGTAAGCGAAGCCATCGACCTTGCCCTGCGCTGTTTAGTCAACCCAGGGGATGAAGTATTGTACCACGAGCCGGCCTATGTGAGCTACGCGCCGTCCGTACAACTGTGTTACGGGCACCCCAAGCCGGTGGAAACGAGCATAGACGACCTTTTTGCCCTTAACCCGGCAAAATTGGAAGCAGCTATTACCCCGCGCACCAAGGTATTGATGCTCAATTTCCCGACAAACCCCACCGGCTCTATCGCCCCGGTTAAAACCTTACAGGCCATAGCAGACATCTGCATCAGGCATGATTTATTTGTGCTGACGGATGAAATATACTCCGAGCTGCGTTACGATGGGGAAGAGCACACCAGCATAGCCTCCCTGCCCGGCATGAAAGAGCGCACCCTACTGCTGCACGGCTTCTCCAAAGCCTTTGCCATGACGGGTTTCCGCTTAGGCTATGCCTGCGGCCCCAAGGAGCTCATCGACCAAATGATGAAAATCCACTCCTACACCATGATTTGCCCCACCATCACCAGCCAAGAGGCCGGTATAGAGGCTCTGCAAAACGGTGTACCGGCCATGCTGGAGATGAGAGACAGCTACCACCGCCGCAGAGACTACATTGTGGGGCGCTTCAACGCCATGGGGATGGATTGCCACCTGCCCGGGGGCGCGTTCTACACCTTCCCGAGCGTGAAACGCTTTGGGCTCAGCTCCAAAGAGTTTGCGATGCGCCTGCTCAAAGAAGCCAAGGTAGCAGCCGTACCCGGCACGGCCTTCGGGGCCTGCGGCGAGGGGTACCTGCGCTGCTGCTACGCCACCTCTATGGCTCTGCTTATCGAGGCTTGCGATAAAATGGAACGCTTTTGTGCATCACTTTCGTGATGCACAAATTACGAACTACGAATTCCGCAGGACGAATTTTTAAATCTGACAAAGATTACCTGAATAAACTCAACATTTGTGAAGAAGAAGCCGATGCCCTCACCGCCATTATGGCAGCATCCTGTATCACCAAAAGGCGCCACATCGAAGAAAATAAGCGATTAAACAAATGATTTCGAGGGGGCGCAAGCCCTCCTTACTTCTAACAATTCGTCCTCCGGAATTCGTAATTCGTACTTATGCAAACAGACAACAGGCTTTACCGCACCTGCGTATATCCCCTGGCCATCTTCATGGGATTTACGCTGGTGTTGGCGTTTGGGGGAGAAGCCATCACATGGGACCACCCGCACGCGGCATGGTGGCAACGCGCCCCGGAGCTATGGCTCTACCCGCTGCAAACAGTGGTGTGCGGTGGCTGGTTGTGGCATATACGCAAAGAAATGCAATGGGATTGGGCATGGCGCCCCTGCCTATTGGCCGTACTGCTCGGCATCATCGGCATTGGCCTGTGGATGCTGCCGTATTTTACCGGGTGGATACCCGATAACGGCAACGGTTTCGCGCCCGAAAAAGTCTTTGGAGAAGGCAGCGCGCTTACCGTGGCAGAATACGCGCTGCGTTTTATAAGAGCCGCCGTTGTAGTAGCCTTTGCAGAAGAGCTGTTTTGGCGTGGGTTTCTGATGCGGTGGTGCATCGACCGGGATTTTCCGCAAAGCGTCACCATCGGCACGCACAGCTGGCCGGCCTATGGGGTTACCACGGCGGCATTCATGCTGATACACAGCCCGGCAGATTGGGCCGGGGCCTTTATCTACGGCTCCCTCACCTACCTTTTAGTCATTAAAACAAAACGCCTCACACCCGCCATTGTCATGCACGGCACAGCCAACGCCATTATGGGCATATGCGCCATCAGTTTCAACCTACCACACCTCTGGTAACACCACCATGCAAGCATTCATTTTAGGTGCCGGCTTAGGCACACGTTTAGAACCGCTGAGCCTCATTCTCCCCAAACCGCTCATGCCCGTGTTCCAAAAACCACTCATTCAGCACACGATGGACCACTTCATCCGCGCCGGCGTTACAGAGTTTATTATCAATACATCCACACTGGAGTTTGCTTGGGACAAAGCCTTCCCCTACCCCGACCCGCAATACCAAGGCTGCCCCGTTACCTTCAGCCACGAGGCCGAGCCGCTGGACTCCGGCGGCGGTGTCAAAAAAATTCTCCCGCTATGGAAGGGCGGCCCCCTCATCGTCCATAACGGCGACATCCTGACAGACATCCCGCTGCAAGACCTGCTGGCAGAGCACCGCCGCCGCGGCAACCTGCTTACCATGGCTCTGCGCAGCATAGACGGCAAGAGAAACGTGGGTTTCGATGCATCCACAGGCCGCATCACAGACATGCGCCACGCCCTCGGCATCAACCCCGGTACCCACCAATTTGCAGGTACCTACATCATGGAGCCCGAGCTCTCAGAGCTCTTCCCCCGGCAAGACAAATTCTCCATCTTCCCGATTTGGTTGGAAGCCATCAAACGCGGACGCGCCGGCGGCGTTGTGTTCGATTGGGCCTCTTGGCACGAAATCGGCTCCCCAAGCACGTATTTGGAGGCTATCCTCGAACTGCCTAACAGCCAACGCATCCACCCCACTGCCTGCATCTCTGCCCTGGCAGAAATCGGCGAGGATTGCATGGTGGGGCAAGATGCCGTCATCCCCGCCGGTTGCGAGCTCGACGACTGCATCGTTTGGCCCCGCACCCATGTTGCCCCCGGCAGCTACCACCGCGCCATCCTCACCCCCAGAATCACCGTCCAACTCTGAAAAAACCGTCAAACTCGCCCAAAAAGTTAGAGTTTGCTCTACTTCTCTTAAAAAAAACGCCGGATTCGGTGGAATTTTCTTTTCATAAGCAAGGGAAGTGTGGTAGAATGTGCGCAGCGTAGAAAGGACGCAACGGCGGGGCTGTATACAGGCGGCTCAGCGGGGGCGAACTTATCACGAACACCATACTCATAAAACACATATGGCTATAGATCCCAAATTACTTGAAGACCTTGAGGCCCGCAGACGGAAGATAAAATACGCTGCGACACAAGAGAAGTATGATGCCCGCCACGCGAAGGGAGATTGGACGGCACGCGAGCGCATTGCCTGCTTATTCGACAATGGTTCATTTACAGAAATCGGCATGCACACCAAGCACCATTGCAGCAACTTCGGCATGCTGAGCAAAGACATCCCGGGGGACGGCATCGTCACGGGCTTCGGCTTGGTGGATGGGCGCCCGGTAGCGGCATCTTCGGCAGACTTTTTAGCACAAGGCGGTTCTTTGGGCTACATGCACGCACAAAAGATATGCGATGCACAGCAATACGCCATTAAGGGCGGCATGCCCATCATCCAGATTAACGACTCCGGCGGCGCGCGCCTGCAGGAAGGTGTGGACTCCCTCACCGGTTTTGCTAACGTATTCTACAACAACGTTGCA
>SUVM01000075.1 GCA_015062015.1 Akkermansiaceae bacterium
TTGCATACTTTGTGGTACCCAAGGGCTTCCACTGGAATGATGTTCGCAATGTTTCGGAGAATGTAGGTGTTGCTATCGTAGAGGCCTTCCGCAAGGTGGAACAGGCCAATATCGACAAGCTGCAAGGCGTGTTCGGTGATGGTGCTTGGACGAACAAGAATCGACTCCCTGACCGCCTGCTTAAGGATATGCTGGAGCATTTCAGCTCCAAGACTCTTTCTATCGCAAACTGCCCGGAAGATGAGCTCGGGCAAGGCTACGAATACCTCATCAAAAAGTTTGCTGATGACAGCGGCCATACAGCCCAGGAGTTCTACACCAATAGAACAGTGGTGCATCTGATGACCGAAATGCTCAAACCGGAGTCTGGAGAATCCATCTACGACCCCACCTGCGGTAGTGCAGGCATGCTCATATCCGCCATTGCCTACCTCAAGACCCAGAATAAGGAGTGGCGCAATGTAGCAGTATACGGGCAGGAAATCAACGCTCTAACATCTGCCATCGGCAAGATGAATCTTTTCCTTCATGGCGTGAAAGATTTCTCTATTGTCAATGGTGATACTCTCAAGAACCCTGCATTTGTATCTAACGACGAACTGCAGCAGTTCAATCTTGTTCTAGCTAATCCTCCTTATTCCATAAATCAGTGGGACAGACTAGCGTTTGAAAACGATAAATATGGACGTAATTTCCTTGGCGTTCCCACGCAACGCAGAGCGGACTTTGCTTTCATTGCCCATATTCTTAAAAGTCTCGATTCGAAGAATGGCCGCTGTGCTATTCTTCTCCCTAATGGTATTCTCAATCGTTATGAGGAGAGCAAAATGCGCTTAGGCATGATAAAACTTGATTATGTGGAAAGCGTGATAGGATTGGGCAAAAATCTGTTCTATAACTCGCCGATGGAAGCGTGTATTCTAATTTGCAGAACTCAAAAAACGGATTATCGCAAGCGCAAGGTTCTTTTTATCAATGCGACCCATTTGGTACACAGAGAGGGTACATATAGCTATCTTTCCAACGAAGATATAGAAATTATCGCTAATACTTATGAAAAGTTTACTGATGAGGAAGGCTTTAGTAAGGTTGCAACAATTGAAGAAATCTTAAAAAATGACGGTTCTTTACGTGTTTCCCGCTACGTTCGTAAAGAAAGCAACGAAGAGTTCGAAGATAGTCTTGAAAATTATGCAGAAAATTGGTTAACCGCTTCGAAAAAAGCGCATGCCGTTTGCCATGAAATAATAAAAATGTTGGAAGAAGGAGAAAGAAAATGATTGTAAAACTCTCTGATGTTGTAGACAAAATTTCAGGAAATGAAGATAGATTTTCAACAGAATTGGAATTTTATCTCGGAGGAGAACATTACGAAAGTGAGCGTATTGCAATCTACAAAAAGGGCATCATAAAAGAAGATATTAATATTCTTGGTTTCAAGTTTCATTTTCCATTTAAGGCTGGTGACACAATATTTATGTCCAGAAATCCCCATCTTAAAAAGGCGGGGCTAGTTACTTATGATGGGATTTGTTCGGACACAAGCTATATTCTTCGAACAAAAAATCAAGGGGTTCTTCTTGGCCGTTTCCTTCCTTTAGTTCTCCAAAATGATAGATTTTGGAGATGGTTTGAAGAGAATAAAAGTGGATCTGTTAATTTTCTACTCAATTGGAAAACTCTAAAAGAATACGAGTTTGACTTGCCTCATATAGAAGAACAAGAACGAATCGCTAATCTTGCTTGGGCAATAGAAGAAACTCGCGTTGCCTATGAGAGAATGCTTCAAGCCTCTGAAGAATTAGCTAAATCTCAATTTATCGAGCTGTTCGGTGACCCGGTTAAGAATCCCAAAAACTGGAAGATTCACAAATTATCTGAGATTGCTGACTATTTTATAGGTCTCACATATAAGCCTCAAGATATTGCTACGAAAGGTACCATTGTTCTGCGCTCGGGAAATATACAGAGTTCTAAGTTATCTTTTGAAGATGAACTTCGTGTTACTTGCCATATTCCTGATAAGCTACTTATCAAACCTAACGACATACTTATGTGTAGTCGTAATGGTAGTGCCGCTTTAGTTGGCAAGGTCGCTTTAATCCCAGAAATGGATGAAAAGGTAACTTTTGGTGCTTTTATGACCATCATTAGAAGTCGTTATTTTAGCTACTTATACATCTTTTTTCAATTATTTGCTTTCCGTAAGCAGATTGCTTCCAGTAAAACTGCGACCATAAACCAGATAACTAAAGCTATGCTAGACAAGGTCTCAGTTCCGATTCCTCCTGATTCACTGCTAAATCAATTTACGGGCTTTATTCAACAGCTCGACAAATCAAAATTTGAACTCGAACAAGCACTGTTGGAGCTCACTCTCACATATAAGCGCATTCTGGCCGAAAATCTAGGATAAGCCGTGATTGGTTTCTCAGGCAAATGGAACACCTCTCTCTGAGGAGCCCGGCCTGAGAAATCTTCATGAAGACGAAAATCATTCAATCCATAAGGCAGGAGCTTGCGAGCTTCTTGAGTGTCGAACAGATGTCACGGCTTACAAGGTCGCTGGAAAAGCACCTTGCAGGCGTCGTATGTACTGAAGACAGCAATATGTCGGTAAGTCAGCCGGACCTGTTGCAGCAGTTCATAGCAGCGAAGCGCGTAGAGGGATGTTCCGACAAGACTCTCCATTACTATGAGTCCACCATTCGGAACCTGCTAACCGCGCTTCAAAAGGAGGTGTGCCGCATTTCCACTGAGGATTTACGAATCTATCTGGATACCTACCAGCAGCGGGGCACCGTGAGCAAGGTGACTATGGATAATGTACGCCGCATCTTGTCCTCCTTCTTCTCGTGGTTGGAGGATGAGGACTACATCGTGAAAAGTCCGGTTCGTAGGATTCACAAGGTCAAAACGGGCAAGACTGTTAAGGAAACGTACAGCGACGAATCTCTGGAGCTCATGCGAGACTACTGTGAGACGACTAGAGATCTGGCCATGATAGACCTTTTATCATCCACCGGCATGCGCGTGGGGGAATTGGTCAAGCTCAACCGGGATGATGTGGATTTCGAGAACAGGGAATGTGTTGTCTTTGGCAAGGGAAACAAGCAAAGGCGCGTCTACTTCGATGCCCGAACAAAGATTCATCTCATGCGCTATTTGAAAGAGCGCACCGATTCCAATGAAGCCCTGTTTGTGACACTCCTTCGCCCGCATAATCGGCTCCAAATCAGTGGAGTCGAAATTACTCTGCGGAAGATAGGCAGAAGATTGAATCTTGCGAAGGTACATCCACACAAGTTCCGCCGCACGCTGGCTACCATGGCCATAGATAAAGGCATGCCCATTGAGCAAGTGCAGCAGCTACTAGGACACCAAAGCATTGATACCACTTTACAGTATGCCATGGTCAATCAGGCCAATGTAAAGAGCAGTTGCAAGAAGTTTATAGGCTAATCTCAATTTATCGAGCGGTTTATTAGCAACTCTAAGCATCCAAGGGTGACTATTCGTGATTTGGTTGATAGAGAAATTGATAAATTAAAAAACTTAAAGGGAAATAATGCTATTCGGTACGTTGATATTTCGTCGATTGATAACCAGTCGAAAAAATTAACAGGTTTTACCGAATATACTGTGGAAGAAGCCCCTTCAAGAGCACAACAAGTTATTAAAAAAGGGGATGTTTTGATTTCGACAGTACGTCCAAAATTACAAAACATTGCTATCAATCAATTTGATTATAATAATCTTGTGGCGTCTACAGGTTTTTGTGTTTTGAGGTGTTTAAGATGTTTGCCTGAATATATGTGGGGAATTGTCACATCAGATGAGTTTACTCACTCGATGTGTGAACAGGCTCGTGGTGTAAGTTATCCTGCTATTAGAGATAATGATGTATTGCAATATGTGGTTCCTTTTCCGACAATGGCAGAACAAACGAGTTACGCCACTTTTGTACAACAGCTCGACAAATCAAAATTTACCGTTCAGAAACTTCTTCACATCTTTTGAACAGCCCGCCCGGAAACATGACTGAGCAAGCCCCTCTATCCATCGCTTGCAAGTGTCTTTTTATCCCCTTGCAAGCGATGTTTCATTTTAGGTTGCCACTCGGTGAAAAATGGCACTTAAGCTACTGATTCTGTGTAGTTTCCCAGTTCGAAACATCTTTGCTTACCGATATGGCTCCATCAGCTCAAAATCGTCTAAGCTCACAGAATCAACAGATTGTAGATTCGAGACATCTTTAGTGACCCTAAAAGGCGTTTGAGCTTAGCAAAACGGGCTTAGGCATGCTTAGGCTTTTTGGCCTTTTGGGGGCGTTTTGCGCCCGGCAGGGCGGTGCGCGGGCTTGCAAGCGTGCAATGCCTAAGCGTGCGTAGGTGTTGAAAATCAATACAAAGCAAAAACCGAACCAGATTGTTTTCTGATTCGGGAGAAATAGGTCGGCGGGGTGTGGCAACCTTCCGGGGTAGGCGACGCCCGCCCCCTTGCCCTCGTGCTGCGCACTCGGGTTCCCGCCGAGAGGAGTCTCGGCGGCTGCGGGGCAAGAAAGCCCACCGGGCTTTCTTGCCTATTGCGTGCTGATGCGGTATGTGAACCATGGCATGCTTACTGCAACGGGCAGGGGTGTGAGAAGCCCCGTGATGCTCCATACAAAAAGGCACCCGAAATGGGTGCCTTTTTGTATGGAGCATAGGGGATTCGAACCCCTGACCTGTTGCGTGCGATGCAACCGCTCTACCAACTGAGCTAATGCCCCGATGGGGGGAATGCGGGGAAGATTATACACGGGGGGAGGGTGGGATGCAAGCATAATTGTGCGGAAGCGGCGAAAAAAGTTGTAAAAAATGAGGTGAGGGGAGGGAGAATGGGCTTGACGGTGCAGGCGTTTGTTGCTATAAGTGGGGGTGAGATGAATAAGAGTTTTTGTATGCTTGCAGCCGTGGCTGCGGTGCCGATGGTGCAGGCGGCGCATGTGCAAGAGCTGCGTGCCGAGCTGCAAGTTGGCGAGACGCAGGTGCTGGAGTTGAAGGGCAACCCGACAACCGGTTTTTCGTGGGCTTTGGCGGAGCCGTTGCCTGCCGATAGTCCGGTTCAAGTAACGATTGAGTACGAGGCGGCGGCTTCCCCGCGCGGTGTGGTGGAGGTAGGGCGTGGTGGTGTGTTTAAGGTGCGCTATACGGGGGTGGCTCCCGGCAGGGCTGTAGTGGTGTTGGTTTATGCGCGCCCGTGGGAGAAGGACGAGGCTCCGCACATGAAAACAATTCTTACCGTAACTGTAAAATAAAGACATTAAGATTATGGGATTAATACAGAATCTCGCAGCTATTGCGATTCGGAATAAAGTGGTGGGGGCGTTGCGCGAACAATGCCCGGAGTCATTGAAGGAGGCGTTGGAGGTGTTGCTGGCCGATAAGGCGGCTATTGCGGCAATTCAGTCTTTGGTGGGGGCAAATTTGAAGAATCCGGCCGGTATTACGGAGGCTGCGATTTTGGGGCTGGAGATGCCGCAGGCAAGCCATGATTTGTTGGTGGCAACGCCGGATTTGGTGGCGTATCTGGTGCGAACGGCAGTGGGTAAATTGTCTTGAGTTCGGCACATGTTTTTGTGGGGCCGCTTGTTTGTTTCTGTGAGAGCAGGCAAGCGGTTTTATTTGCTTGAATGTTAGGCCGGATGGGGCTAGTATAGGTGTATGGTTATGCAGATGACGATGCGTTTGGTGCGTTTGTGGTTGTGGTGTGCGGTGGTGGTGGTGGCGGTGCTGTGTTTGGGTGGCTGTAAGGAGGATGGCTCGGCACAGGCCGGGGACGGCGCGTTGGTGATGGCGACGGATGCGGCGTTTTTTCCCTACGAGTATGTGGAGGATGGCGAGGTGGTGGGGCTGGATGTGGATATGGCGCGCGAGATGGGGCGGCGTATGGGGGTGGCGGTGCGGGTGGAAAACATGGAGTTTGATTCGGTGATTGCTGCGGTGCAGGCGGGTAAGGTGGATTTTGCGGCATCGGGTATTACGGTGTCGGCAGACCGCGAGAAGCAGGTGAATTTTACCCGTCCTTATGCGGTGGCACAGCAGGTGGTGTTGGTGTCGGTGGGGTCCGCCCTGCAGCGGCCGCAGGATTTGCAAGGGGTGCGTGTGGGGGTGCAGTCGGGCACGACGGGGGATTTGTATGTGAAGGAGCATTTTGGCGAGCCGGAGCGCTATTCTAATGGGCCGATGGCGGTGGCGGCGCTTAAAGCAGGTAAGGTGGATGCGGTGGTGTTGGATGATTTGCCGGCCAAGGAGCATGCGGCTCGCAACCCGGGGTTGCAGGTGTTGGCAGAGCCGTTGACGCGCGAGGCTTATGCTGTTGCTGTGGGTAAGGATAAGCCGGAGCTGTTGGCACGCATGAATGAGGCACTGGCGGCAATGGAGCAGGATGGCACGTTGGCGCGCTTGGCGGCTGATTATGCGCAGCGCGAGCTGCCGCAGGAGGGGCAGGGGATGTGGGGGGCGTTTTATCATAATTTTGTGAAGGATGGGCGCTGGCGTTATTTGGCAGATGGTTTGGTGGTGACGGTGGAGATTTCTGCCGCGGCGGCGTTGATAGGTATTGTGCTGGGGGCGTTGATTGGGGTGGTGCGCAGTACGGCAGAGCAGACGGGGCGTTTGCGGTGCTTGGATTTCTTTTGCCGCCTGTACCTGACGGTGGTGCGTGGTACGCCGGTGGTGGTGCAGTTGCTGATCATTTATTTTGTGATTTTCGGCTCTGTGGAGGTGAGCAAGGTGCTGGTGGCTATTGTGGCATTTGGGTTGAACTCTGCGGCCTATGTGGCAGAGATTGTCCGCTCGGGTATTATGGCGGTGGACCGCGGGCAGATGGAGGCCGGGCGTAGTTTGGGGCTGGGCTATGGGTATACCATGCGGGCGGTGGTGATGCCGCAGGCGTTTAAGAATGTGTTGCCGGCACTGGGTAATGAGTTTATTGTATTGCTTAAGGAGACGAGTATTTGCGGTTACATAGCGTTGCAGGATCTGACGAAAGGAGGCAATATTATATTGAGCCAAACGTATGATGCTTTTTTGCCGTTGATGGCGGTGGCGTTGATATATTTGCTGATGGTGGTGGGGTTGAGTGCTTTGCTGCGAAAGTTAGAGAGGAGATTGAAGAAAAATGAGCGATAAGCCTGTTATAGAATTGCGCGGTTTGGCAAAAGATTTTTCCGGGCACCGGGTGATAGATGACGTATCTCTGGCGGTGAGGGCCGGAGAGGTGGTGTTTTTGGTGGGGCCCTCCGGTGCGGGTAAGAGCACGGTGCTGCGGTGCATGAATTTTTTGGAGATGCCGGATGCGGGGCAGGTGCTTTTTCATGGGGAGGAGCCGCAGCATACCGAGGCGGGGTTGAATGCGTACCGTGCGCGCGTGGGGATGGTGTTTCAGCATTTTAATTTGTTTCCGCACCTCAATATTGTGCAAAATATTACCTTGGCGCCGGTGCATGCGGGTATTTTGTCCCCCGAGGCCGCACGGGCCCGAGCCGTGCAGTTGTTGGAGCGCATAGGCTTGGCGGATAAAGCGGAGGCTTACCCGGCGCAGTTGTCCGGCGGGCAAAAGCAGCGTGTGGCTATTGTGCGGGCTTTGGCTATGGAGCCCGAGGTGCTGTTGTTTGACGAACCGACCTCTGCGCTGGACCCCGAGATGGTGGGCGAGGTGCAGGCCCTGATGCGCGAGCTGGCCGAAGATGGGATGACGATGATTGTGGTCTCTCACGATGTGGGGTTTGCCTGTGAGCTGGCGGACCGCATTGTCTTTTTAGCGCAAGGGCGTGTGGTGGAGGTAGACTCGCCGGAGGAGCTGCGCGCATCTGCCAATACGCGCGTGCGTGAGTTCTTGGCTGTACGCCATGTGTTGTGAGGCTGCCGGTAGGGCTTTTGGGTTGATAAAGGGGTATTTGGTGTGAGCTTGGGCTTTTACGGGGGAGCTGTGAGCCGGCAGTGCTGCTAAATTCCGCACGGGTAGGTGTGTTTTTTGCTTGACGCACCGCCTGCCTTGTGTATACTGATATGGTACTTGCATTTTTATTATGAAGCTCAGAAAATTTCACCCCCTGCCCAAGCGGCTGGTTAAGAGAAAGAAGCATGGATTTGCCTTGATTGCTTCTTTGACGCTGATGATGCTCTTAGCGATGCTTGCTGTGGGTATTATGACGACTGTTTCCGTGCAGAACCGCATCTCTTCTCAAACGGTGCTGCAGGCGCAGGCGCGGCAAGAGGCTCTTATCGGCTTAGATGTGGCGTTAGGCGAGTTGCAGGTGGCTTTAGGCCCGGATTGCCGCGTTACCGCGAACTCCGGTATTGCAGATAAGCATGCCTCCAAACACGTTCTCGGTGTGTGGGATAGCTGGAGCGGCCCTATTTACGGCACCCCCAAAATCAAAGAGCAGAAGGGCTATGGCAGCAAGATTGCGTCTACATACGATAAAGGGCGCCCCAACATGTTCCGCCGCTGGTTGATTTCCTCTCGCGAGCCGCAGGCCCTTACTAAGTTTAATGCGGTGGCAAACCTTGGCTCGAGAGACCCCGGCAAGCGCGTGTGCCTGGTGGGCGAGGGTACGCTGGGCCAAGCGGCACAAGATGTGCAGAACTGTGTGTATGCCGATTTGGTGTATACGGAAAATCTGGGTGTTAACGAGGCTTGCTATGCATGGTGGATTGGTGGCGAAAACCAGAAGGCTAAGGTAACGCTTACTACACCTAAGGTGGGCAGTAGCCCTGCGGATGTGTTGCGCGCTACTTGGAATACGCCCGCCCCGGTGTTTAAGGATGCGTCTTTCAGCCCGATGGAGACGATTCAGGAGCCGGATAAGTTGCTGACGATGCGCACCTTGACGCAGGTGGACACGGCGGACTACGGCATGCCGTATTTCTTTGATGTGACGACGAGCTCTTACAGCCTGCCCATCAATGTGCGTACGGGCGGCTTTAAGCACGATTTGTGCCTGTTGTTGGGCAAGAAGGGCAATTTTGAGGCGGCAGAAGAGTTTGCGGCAGAGACTACCGGGGATAAAACCATGGTGCCGTTTGTGGATGGCTTAAAGCGCTCTACAACGGAAAAGAATATGCCCATTGGCTCTTGGCAGAATTTGTTTGCCTATTATAACTGCTGGCCGGATGGCTCTGCAGACGATAGTGCGAACGTGACAGCGCGCCTGTTGGGAGATACGGATAATGCCTATACGCGTATCAGCGGTGTGGCTATTCCGAACCAGGGGGATAACCGCACCCCGCAGGATTTGGAAAAATACTCCCCGAGCAGCGGTTGCTCTATTTATGATTCGCGCTCTCTGATGCACGAAGGAGACAAGCGTGCCGGTTATGCCCGCACGCCGGTGTTGCTCGCCTTCATTTGTACGTTCGGTTTGGTGGAAGAGGATTCTCTTAAAGCGGACGGTATGCCCGTGCAAACCGCAGATAAGCAGCAGGTATACCGCTTGGGTATGTGTTTCTCTCCCATGTTTTTGTGGTGGAACCCCTATAACGTGCCCATGAAAGTACGCGGAGAGCAGCTGTGGGCACAGTCCATCCCCTATAAAACGATTTGGTTGCAAACGTATGCTGTGTCTCAGACCGGTACATGGAATTACAGCTGGTCCACCTACGCCATGCACCAGAATGCCGGAGAATCCGGTTTCGGTATGGATTATGGTAACTACTTCTTAGAGTCCGTAAACGGTGGTACCAAAGATATTGTTTTTGCCCCGGGAGAAATCCTTTTCTTCTCTCACGGTTCGTCCCGTACTAACAAGCATGGTGCGTTTGATAACCCCTTGGTGCTGGGTTATAACCCCAGCGCGGTGGCCGGTTATAAGGCGCATTTCTATGCGCTGGGCTCCGGCAAACAAAGTACGGATGCCGGCGTGGCCTCTGCCCATAACATGAATCAGGGTCTGTTCAAGTTGCGTTTGCGTTTGGGTATTAATGCCTCCGGCGGTGCGTACACGACGGACGGTATTTATTTTGCCCCGAATGTGGTGGAGGCTATCTCTGTGATGAATGGGTTTGCCGGGCGCTATCAGGATAATAATAATGATACGGCTGTGGGTAAGCGCGGGCATAGCCCGCAACGCTTCCTGCTGGGGTGGTACGACCCCGCCCAGATGGGAGAGGAAGACACCGTGATTTGTGATGAGAACCGCAACGATGCCACTTGGCGTGCAGACGGCTCTCAGCGAGACTCTGCCGTGCCGTACTTTGTGGCTGCCGTGGGGGTGGCCCCTAAATCCGCCAACCGTAATTTGGATTCTCGCGTGATGGAGGGTGGCTACTACCGCACCAAAAGCTGGCAGCACTCCAGCCCGGCCTTGTGGGGTAGCATGCTTATTAAGCCTGATGACCAACAACGCCAATACCACCCCTACCAACTTGCCGTATTGGATGTAGGTGCCGGTATGAATGCCTGCCCTATGGACAGCATTGGCCGCAACGGTGTGTTAGGCATTAACTCCGGCGGCGAGCAGGTATCTTTGGTATCTGTATTGGAGTTGCCGGTGCATCCTCCGTTCTCGCTGGCCGGTTTCTCCGGCATGCGCTTGCAGCCGGGTTGGTACCAGGCCTCTGCCGGTGGCTCATTGCCGGCATTGCGCCGCATGCTCTACCAGAGCGGTGTGCCCGGTGTGGGTATCGGCAATGCCTTTGCGGACCCCTGCTTGCCGGCAGA